>BAXC01000100.1 GCA_001310375.1 Bacillus sp. JCM 19041
AGACTGAAGCCAAACGCTCGCATACGTCGTCGCTCGCCTCAGTCATATGCTCATGAACCCACGTTCTATTCGCATCTTCCTTCGTCTTCGCTCCTAGTCTGACAAGCGTTTTCTTTTCAGTCTGGGTCGGTTATCGACTTTGTCGACAACCTCAAGCACCTGTTTCATAGGGAAACAGGTGCTTCTTTGTATGATCCTTTTACACTTTTCCAGTTGAACGATGAGCAGCGCCAAGACCAGCCGTATACCCAGTTGAGAAAGCACAAGTGATGTTATAACCACCTGTATAACCATGAATATCAAGAACTTCACCGCAGAAGTAAAGACCATTCTGTTTTTTTGAATGCATGGTTTTAGGTTCAACTTCTTTAACAGACACGCCTCCACCTGTGACAAACGCTTTTTCAATAGAGAGTGTTCCATTTGCATGTAGGGGAAATGCGGTAAAAGCTTGTGCTAATTGACGCAAAGCATCATGTGGCGTATTTGCACAGACTTCATTTACGGGGGTTTTTAACTCTTCGTACAAATATGTTAACAATCGTTCTGGTGCAAACCCCTTTAGGACGGTTTTTAATGCTTTCTTAGGTTCTGCTTTTACTTTCTTTAGTAACTGTTGAAAAACATCTTCATGTGATTGCCCAGGGAATAATTGAATCGACATTGGAATCCATTGTGCATTGTATTTTTTTAATGCTTTAACGACATATTGACTACAACGCAATGCTGCTGGACCAGATATACCAAAGTGTGTAAAAATCATATCACCTTCATGCGTTTTGATTTTTTTCCCATTAGGTGCTAGAACAGTTAGTTCAATCTCACGTAAAGACAATCCTTGAAGTGCCTTTGCTTTAATGAATGAATCAGATAACGTAATCGGTACTTCCGTTGGATACAATTCTGTAATGGTATGACCAGCTTTTTTCGCCCAAGGATAACCAGAACCATTGCTTCCTGTATGAGGAACGGACTTGCCTCCTGTGGCGATAATTAATGTTTTTGTTTTAATCGTCTTTCCGTCAGTTAAGGTAACTTCAGAAACAGAACCGTCTTCGTATGAAACATCCGCTACTTCAGTGTTTGTTCGAATTTCTACTTTTAACATCCGAATTTTATTTAACAACGTATCAACAACTGTTTGTGCTTTATCATTAATCGGAAACATCCGCCCCCGGTCTTCTTCTTTTAATTGGATACCCAAGCTTTCAAAAAAATGAATGATGTTCTCGTTATCAAACACGGAAAACGGGCTATGCATAAAGCGCCCATTCCCAGGAATATGTTCAATGAGCTGTTTACGCTCCATTCGATTTGTGACATTACAACGCCCGCCTCCTGAAATAGCAAGCTTACGCCCGAGCTTATTGCCTTTATCAAGCAGCAGTACATTTGCGCCGTTTTCAGCAGCAGCCACAGAAGCCATTAACCCAGATGGGCCACCACCAATAATTATTACATCATACATGTATATAAACCACCTTGGTTAAAGATTCGATTCTTCTATTGTACACAAACTTACGCAAAACAAAAGCTAGAATTCGGCAGGATTCGAAACAATTAGCGCGAATTCTATAAGAACGTAGATAAGAAAGGGTGGAGAAAGATGGCTGTTATTGCAAAGAAAAAATTAGAGGCTATTCAAGCACAAGTCGTGAAATGGAGAAGACATTTGCATGTGTATCCAGAGCTATCGTTTGAGGAAGTGGAAACACCTGCTTATATTGCCGAACAATTAAAAGGAATGGGTATTACTGATATTCAAACGGGTGTAGGTGGTCGAGGTGTTTTGGCGAAAATCACCGGCGGAAAAGCTGGTCCGACAATTGCATTTCGAGCTGATTTTGATGCGTTACCGATTCAAGAAGAGAATGATGTGCCATATAAATCAACAGTGTCTGGTAAAATGCATGCTTGTGGGCACGATGGCCATACAGCCGCATTGCTTGGCGTTGCTCGGTTCTTGTGACGATTAAGGAACAACTTTCAGGAAGCGTTGTGTTTATATTCCAACATGCAGAAGAAAAACCACCTGGAGGAGCAAGAGAAATGATTGCTGATGGTTGTCTTGACGACGTTGATGCCGTATTTGGCGCCCATGTCGCAAGCCAAATCCCTTTAGGGGAAATGAGTTGTACAGAAGGACCAATTATGGCGGCAGTTGATGCGTTTACGATTAACATCCAAGGGAAAGGTGGACACGGGGCACACCCACATACAACAGTCGACTCGATTGTTATTGGTAGCCAACTAGTTGGAGATTTGCAGACGGTTGTTAGTCGCCGGACAGATCCAATGGACCCTGCAGTTGTAACGGTAGGTGTGTTTCAATCTGGTACCGCTTTTAATGTCATAGCCGATACGGCAAAAATTGAAGGGACAGTTCGGACATTTAACGAGGCGACACGCCAATTAATTGAAGAAGAAATTCGAGCGATTGTTGCTGGAAAAGAACGTGGCGCCCATGTCAGTTGCGAAATTAATTATTTAAATGGGTATCCGGCTTTAATCAATCCTGAACAAGAAAGTACACTTGTGCGCAAGCTTGCGTCGAATGTATTTGGTGAAGAAGCTGTCATAACAGCACCACCAGCATTAGGTGGAGAGGACTTTGCTTTTTATTTGCAGGAAAGACCGGGAGCATTTTTCCATGTTGGTGCGCGAACAGATGAATCATATACGCAATATCCTCATCATCATCCACGGTTCGACTTTGACGAGCGAGCATTGTTGAATATAGGGGAACTTTTTTTAGCAATAGCAGAAGAATATTTAGGGGCATCATAATAATCAAAGAAGATGGCTGGATCGCTCTTAGATCCAGCCTTTTTTAAAGGCGTGAGAAATTTTTCAATTAGTTAAAGTGTAATTGTAAGTGGAGAGTGTCATGAGAATGAATGACAAATGCCATTAAATCCGATTACAAGTAGTGTAGAGTGGGAATAGCGATAGAAAAGGAGTGTATAAAATGAACACGTATAGACTAAATACATCCAAGCATGCAGACATGGTTGATATAACGGAACAAGTGCAGACTGCTATTACTGAACAAGGAATTGAATCAGGAATTGCCGTCGTCCAATCTCTACATACCACAGCGGGTATTACCGTAAACGAAAATGCAGACCCAGATGTAGTAAAGGATTTTCTTAGGAGGCTTAATGAAGTATATCCATGGGAAGATCATGAGGACCGTCATATGGAGGGGAATACAGCAGCACATTTAAAAACGTCAACGGTTGGTTCAGCACAAATGGTTTTAGTTGAAAATGGGAAACTTGTCCTTGGCACGTGGCAAGGTATTTACTTCTGTGAATTTGATGGACCGAGGCAAGATCGATCATTTATAGTAAAGGGGATAAGCTGATGAAGACCATACAGGCAAAAAATGTTTGGGATGGTAGGGCAACGCTTGGAGAAGGACCCTTTTGGGACGAAACGGATCGTATGTTGCTTTGGGTCGATATAGAAGGGTTTAACCTACATCGTTTTAATCCAGATACAAAAGAAAATACAACCTTGCCATTTGCTCAGCATGTAACCGCGGTAGTAAAAAAAGAAGGTGGAGGTTTGCTGTTAGCGATGCGTGATGGAATTTATACTTACAATCGTGATCGACTGACACCATATTATTTACACCCTGACGAAGGCAAAAAGATCCGTTTTAATGATGCGAAATGTGATCCTTTTGGTCGTTTGTGGGCGGGCACAATGTCTTTTGATGGAAAATCACCAATCGGAGAATTGTTTGTTCTAGATGCTCAAGAAAAAGTAACAAAAAAAGTTGACGGGCTTGCGATATCAAATGGGATGGCATGGGATACGAAACGGGGCTTGTTTTACCATAATGAAACGGTGACTGGAGAAACAACAATTTATGCTATAGCAACGAATCAACAGACATAGAAAAAGTGGGTATCGTACCGATTGATTACAGTGCTTTTGGCGGTGGTCCAGACGGAATGGCAATTGATAACGCCGGTTACCTGTGGGTTGCATTATGGGGAGGTGGAGCGGTTATAAAAGTAGACCCAAGTAGTGGGAATGTAGACGAAAAAATTATTGTCCCTGCATCGAATGTCACTTCTTGTACGTTCGGAGGCAAAGAGTTTAAGACGTTGTACATCACGACAGCTTCAAAGGAAGGAGAACGAGAAAGCGGGGCATTGTTCTCTGTGAAGTTAAATGTAGCAGGAGCTCCTTCATATTCATATAGACCAAGGTCATTGACTAAATAAGCTGTTTGCCTAAGTTTTGGCAGACGGTTTTTTTGTTTGATTTGAACTAGGAAGAGACATTGTTTGTCGAACTATGCTAAAATGCGAAGGAGATCCTTTTGGACGGAAAGAACGGGGGAAGTCATGGCTGACTCGAAATTAATGCAAGGAACAAAAGCATTGACGCTTGCAACCCTTGCCTCAAAAATGTTGGGGTTTATTTATATTATCCCCTTTGTCCCGTTAGTGGGTGAACAAGGGGTTACACTTTATCAAAATGCTACATGCCTTATACCATTGTTTTAACGTTAGCGACAATGGGTGTACCTGTGGCGATGTCTAAATATGTATCTAAATACCATGCTTTAGGGGATTATGAGACTGCTCATCGATTATTTAAGTCAGGTATTCTTCTGATGGCGATCACTGGTTTTATTGCGTTTCTGGTGTTATTTCTTGCTGCTCCTTTATTAGCCACCATTAGTTATGAGCCGCATTCCAATGACCTTTACACGTTTGATGATGTTGTCTTTGTCATTCGTATGGTAAGTGTTGCTTTGCTTATTATCCCGATAATGGCTATATTACGAGGCTATTTGCAAGGCTTTCAACAAATGGTCCCTACTTCTGTTTCACAAGTAATTGAGCAAGTTGTACGCATCCTATTCATTCTTACTGCGGCATTTGTCGTGATGCGCTTAGGGAGCGGGAATATGCCATTAGCTGTAGGTTTTGCAACATTTGGTGCTTTTATCGGCGGGTTTGGTGGTTTAGCCGTTCTTATCTGGTTCTATTTAAAACAAAGAACAGCGATTTTGGAAAAGATTAATCAAACAAAGGGCACGGTGAAAACACGCCAATCGTTACCGAAAATGTACAAAGAACTCATTTCTTATGCGCTTCCGTTTTCATTTGTTGGCTTATCTATTCCTTTGTTTCAAAACATTGATGTTTATACAATTGAAGGAGCAATGACTGCTGCTGGACAAGGAGAGGATGCAAAAGTCTTTGTTGCGGTATTAACTGGAATGGCGCATAAAATCGTTCTAATTCCAATGGCACTTGCTACGGCATTGTCAATAACGTTGGTGCCAACAATTACAAAAGCATTTACTACAGGTAATACGAGATTGTTGCAAGGCTATATAACACAAACATACCAAGTTATCTTATTTGTTACTGTTCCAGCTGCAGTGGGAATGGCGGTACTAGCGGAACCCATTTATTTTGCGCTGTTTGGTCAACCGGCTAATTTTGAGCTCGGAGTTGAAACGCTGCGCTATTATGCTCCGTCTGCGTTATTCTTTGCTATTTACGCAGTAACAGGTGCGATTTTGCAAGGAATGAACAGGCAAAAGAATGCCATGCTTTCTTTAGTCGTAGCACTATTGTTAAAACTTGGATTAACTTATGTTTTTATTCTCTGGTTTGGTCCATATGGAGCAATTTGGACAACCTATATTGGCTTTGGAGCTGGGATTGCTTTCAATGTATACGCAATCGGTAAATTTGCACAGTATGATTATACATTTGTCTTTCGTAGAGCGTTGCTAATTTTCATTTTCACGGCAATTATGGGGGTTGCTGTATGGGTCGTTGCAGCAGGTTTCTCTAATTTACTTCCTGAATTATCTAGACTTGCAACATTTGGACCACTTTTAATCAGTGTCGGTGTTGGGGTTATCGTTTATTTTTATTTAGCTATTCGTTCACATTTAGCTGGGAAAATATTAGGTGATCGGTTTAAATTATAGGGAGAAAACGCTGGAACAGATGTTTCAGCGTTTCTTTTTTCACAGGTTTCCCATAAAATAGATGATTTTCGACATTTGTTTATCAGAAAACCCTCTTTTTCCACGGGACAAGCTCTGATATAATGAAGCCAGTTTATCCCCGGCAGTAAAGGTTCTGTCTGGGTGATATCGAGCCCTTAGGAGGACCGAATGAATTATTCTTTTCGTAAAGACAATGACTGGGTATTAATTGGTGCAACCACTGTTCTTACCTTATTTGGTCTTTTAATGGTATATAGTGCAAGTTATGTTGAAGGGTATTTTTTACCAGAACCTAATCCGTTTAACTATGTAACAAGACAAGTCATTTGGTTAACATTATCTGTTTTTTTGTTTGTTTTTGTGATGCATTTCCAGTATAGACATTACAGGAAGTTGACACCGTTTATTATTGCCATTTCATTTTTCTTACTCGTTCTAGTCGTTTTTATTGGAACTGGGGCAGAAGTAGGCTCTAAAAGATGGATTCGGATTGGACCAATGAATTTACAACCTTCCGAGTTTGTAAAAATAGGAATGATTATTTACTTAGCACATGTTTATTCACGTAAACAAGCGTATATTGATAACTTTATTAACGGTGTCATGCCTCCATTAATTATTGTTGGTTTAGTGTTTGCACTAATCATGCGTCAGCCTGATTTAGGTACAGCTACTTCTATAATGCTCACAGCAATTTTAATCGTTTTTATTTCAGGTGCGAGGTGGAAACATTTAATCGGGCTTGCTGGGGTAGGGGCATTTGTTTTTACATTGCTCGCTGTTTTTGAACCGTATCGACTTGAGCGCTTGACCTCTTTTGTGAATCCCTTTGCAGACCCAATGGGTGATGGGTACCAATTAATTAATGGCTATTTAGCAATTGCTAATGGTGGTCTTAGCGGCCTTGGTCTTGGTCAAAGTTTACAAAAAATGAGGTCTTTACCAGAAGGGCATACTGATTTTATTCTAGCAGTCATTTCGGAAGAACTAGGCTTCTTAGGTGTTTTACTTGTCTTTCTTTGCTACGGTATCATTTTGTTCCGAGGGATTTCGATTGGTGCAAAAATGTAAGAGCCCTTTTGGTAGTTTGCTTGCATTTGGAATTGTATTTCAGTTAGCCATTCAAATTATCTTTAACATTGGAGCAGTATCTGGTATGCTGCCAATCACTGGGATCACGCTCCCACTCATCTCTTATGGAGGGACATCACTTCTAGTTACACTGATTAGTATCGCGATATTGGCGAATATCCACCAAAACAATAAGCGTCAGGAAAGAAAGCAAGTGACAGAAGATGAATCGCTAAGTGCATAGTGTAATGGAGGCTTTACATGGAAAGAAAACAAACGGGGTTAGATTACACACTTCTATTCCTTATATTTTTATTGATGTGCATCAGTTTAGTTGCAATTTATAGTGGAGCAGGACAATACTTTGCCGATGATCCTACTTATTACGTTGTTCGCCAGCTTATCTGGTACGGGGTAGGAGCGGTCATTATCGCGGCTGTTATGTTGCTTGACTTCGATTTCTATAGGAATCTAACGATTCCATTTTATGCATTTGGCATGGTTTTGCTGCTTGCTGTCGAATTTTTTGGGACTGAAAGAAACGGCGCACAGCGGTGGATTTTTGGTATTCAACCATCAGAGTTTATGAAAGTTTTTTTAATTCTAGCCCTTGCTCATTTGCTTTATCGATTAACAAAAGATCGTCAAGATTTTAGCTTAAAAGCAGACATTATTATGTTGGCGAAAATATTGGCTGTGAGCCTTCCGCCATTTTTACTGATATTAAAACAGCCCGATCTCGGTACCGCGTTAGTAATTGCGGCGATCATTGGAACGATGCTTTTAATGTCAGGCGTTCGTTGGCGATTATTATTATCTTTAGCCGGAACCGCAGTTTTGTTCCTTGCCTTTATGGTCTATATGCATCAATTTCATTTCGAGTTTTTTAGTGAATACTTAATTGAACCACACCAATTATCTCGTATTTACGGTTGGCTTGATCCTGATGGAGATACTAGTGGAATAGGTTATCAATTAAACCAAGCGATATTAGGAATTGGGTCTGGACAATTGTTTGGTAGTGGTTATATGGAAGGGATGCAGACCCAAAGTGATGTCATCCCGGAAATTCACACAGATTTCATTTTTACTGTCATTGGGGAAGAGTTTGGTTTTCTTGGTGCCATGGTATTGCTTGTTGTTTACTTCCTTATGTTTTATCGCATGATCATGATTGCATTAACGTGTAACAATTTGTTTGGTTCTTACTTAGTATCTGGTGTTGTTGGTTTACTTGTCTTTCAAGTATTCCAAAACATTGCGATGACAATCGGTTTAATGCCAATTACTGGGCTTGCGCTTCCGTTTGTTAGTTATGGTGGTAGTGCTTTGTTAACAAATATGATTGCTATTGGAATTGTATTGAATGTTCATTATCGTACGAGAGAATATATGTTCAAAAGTGAAGAGAATTACAGTTGAAAATGGCGATAACGCCGTTTTCAACTTTTTTATTGGCAGAACGAATGAAGGATGGATACTTGGATGAGAATTGATAAATTGTTAGCTGATGCAGGTTATGGCACGAGATCTGAATTAAAAAAAGCATTAAAACAAGGTGTTGTTTATGTAGATGAACAACAAGTCAAAGATCCTAAAACAAAAGTGAACGCCAATCAACGCATTACATTTAAGGGTATCCAGGTTCATTATCAAGAACATGTCTATTTAATGTTAAACAAACCTAAAGGTGTTATATCAGCAACAGAAGATCGTATTCATCAGACAGTGATCGACTTAATTGCAAAAGAGTGGGGTCATATGGATGTTTTTCCAATTGGCCGACTTGATAAAGATACAGAGGGTTTGTTGTTGTTAACAACTGATGGAAGCTTTTCTCATGAATTAATGTCACCCAAAAAACATGTAGGAAGATATATCGCGCTCTTATTGATGGACTTGTCACTGAAGAGGACGTCGCTTTTTTCATCAGGGTGTAAAATTGGCTGATGGGTATGTGGCGAAAACAGCTCAACTTAAGGTTGAGAAGGTAGACGAAAAACAATCAATTATTACCGTGGAAATTACGGAAGGAAAGTATCATCAAGTTAAGCGGATGTTTGAAGCAGTTGGTAAGCGTGTCATTGAGCTAGAACGACTGCAAATCGGAGGTCTGAAACTTGATCGTACATTAAAAAGAGGAGAATTTCGCGAGCTTTCTAAAGAGGAAATAGAATGGACGAAAAAAGGGTAAACAAAAAGGAAAGGCCGGGCATGGAGACATGTTCCAAGTGGCCTTTCCTTTTCTTATTAAGATACTTTCGTTTTTTTGCTTGTTGCTTTCCATTTGCCACGAGCAGAACTTGTCACAAGGTTGTTATACTCAAGTACATTTAAATCCCTCTGCACGGTGCGCTGTGTGATGCCGAACTCTTCAACTAATTCATTCGTCGTGACAGTTCCTTCTGTTTGATGTACAAGTAGATGGACTTAATTCGAGTCAGCATACGATCAGTTGAAGTTTGCAAAAAACCACTCCTTCTTCATCTTCGTCTCTAATACCTATACCTATGCATTGTTATCTATAGAAGAACAGTAAAAGACCATGTGCATATTTGGCTAGGTGAGGCGATGGTCCTATGTTTTCGTGCATCTGCTCATTTGCAGATAACTCTGCTTTTATGAGACACTTACAGTGTACACTAAAAAGAATAAAAGCGCAAAGGAGAAACCATGTAAATTGTTGGAACATTTTACTACATTACGTACGAATGACAGGCAAAAACCGAACGATGATGAAAAGGAGAGTAATAAATAGATGGTAAATGGTTTGAATCATATTACTTTTTCCGTTAGCAACCTTGAGCAAACAGTTGCATTTTATAAACAGGTCTTTTTGATTGATCCTGTTGTATATGGTCAAAAAACGGCTTATTTCGATATTAACGGTATGTGGTTGGCATTGAATGTACAGGATCAGATACCGAGGAATGATGTTTATCATACATACACTCATCTCGCTTTTTCCATTAATAAAGAAGAAATAGATGCTTTTTTAGAGCGTCTCCATTTAAGTGGGGCAGAGATTGTTGAAGGCAGAACTAGGGATATATTGTCTGAAGGACAATCCCTTTACTTCCGTGATCCAGATGGTCATCTATTAGAGGTGCATACGGGTTCTCTCGCTGAGCGCCTTGAACATTATAAGAAAAATGCGCCAGAAATGCTCGTAAATAAAGAAGAGTAAAAAGTAGCGTGGCTAAAATGAGCCCTACTCCGGCAATAGAAAAACTGCATCCGAAATTGTTAAATGGTAGCTAACAATTTCGAGTGCAGTTAAATGTTGTGTTTTTTAAAATAGAAATAAGTCGGTTGACAAGTAACGTTCACCAGTATCGCAGGCAATGGCTACAACATGATCATCGGCACTTAGCGTTTTTGCCAATTCCAGTGCGGCATAACAAGCAGCCCCTGATGAAGGACCAACGAGAATGCCTTCCAACCGAGCTAAGTCTCTTGTTGTTTTGTATGCATTTTCATCGTCAATCCGTTTGATGTCGTTGTATATCTTTTCATTCAAGATCGGCGGGATAAAGCCAGGCTTGTCCCAACTAATTTATGGGGACCTGGCTTCCCTCCTGATAAAACAGGCGATCCTGCAGGTTCAACAACATGGATTGTCACATCCGGATATAGTTCTTTTAATGTTTCGCCAGTACCCGTAATTGTTCCGCCAGTCCCTGACGCGGCAACAAATGCCGATAATGATGCGCCAATAGAATCTAAGCTCTTTTTAATTTCGAGTGCTGTTGTATGGCGGTGAGCCTCTGGATTTGCTTCATTTTCGAATTGCATTGGCATATACGAGTTTGGAATTTCATCCGCAAGTTGCTTGGCACGGTCAATCGCACCAGGCATTTTTTTGTCGCCTTCAGTTAAAACAACTTCTGCTCCGTATGCTTTTAATAAATTGATCCGTTCTTGGCTCATTGTATCAGGCATAACAAGAATGGCTCTATATCCGCGTGCAGCGGCATTCATCGCTAGACCAATGCCTGTATTCCCACTAGTTGGCTCGATTATTGTTGAATTCTCTTTTAAAAGACCATCTTTTTCAGCTTGTTCAATCATAGAAAAGGCTGCGCGATCTTTCACACTGCCGCTGGGGTTAAACATTTCCAATTTCAAATAAACTGCTGCACCATTTGGGTCAGCAAGCTTGTTTAAGCGGATTAAAGGTGTATCACCAATAAGTTCCGCGATGTTGTTAACAACTTTCATCTTAATCACCTCTTTAAAGATCCATTTTTTTAGTTTAACATAAATGAGTATAAAAACATGCAGATAAGAACTAGACTGGCCTATTGGATAGGCAATTTTGGAGGATGGTCATGGAAACACCGCATTATTTTTTAGCATTATACCCATCGTCTCGATTTAGAGAGGAGCTGTATTCATATGTGTCAACATATTTTCAGGACGATACGTTTAACCGGTGGGTCCATAAAGATGACTATCATTTGACTTATCACTTCTTTGGGTATTTAACGGATAAAACAATTCAGAAGATGGATGAACCGATACGCAATTGTATCTCTCAGTTTACCCCATTCATCATTCAGTTTAATCATTTAGGTGTATTTGGGCGTGAAGAACAACCACGCATCTTATGGGTTGGTCCTAGTCATGTGAACGGACACCTGCGTGAGTCTTACAGCAAAACTAATCTTGTTCTGGAAGAAAATAGCTTCTTGGTTAATCAAAAACCTTTTGTTCCCCATATGACAGTTGCGCGTAAATGGATGAAAGAAGCAGCTTATGATGGATCTTTCGCTCCGTCTTTTTTAATTGAAGAAGAATTTACAGAGCTTAGTTTGTTTCGAACACATATGAACAGCAATCCAAAATACGAACGTATTGCCGTGTTCCCCTTTCAACAAAGGAGGCACATTCATGAGTCGTTTTCTACGCATTCTCATGCAAGTGGCGGGTCTCTATTTGTTTCATCTTCTTGGTAAAGGGGTTGCGATTTGGTTGAATATCCCTATTTCTGGAAGTTTGATTGGGATGATTCTTTTATTCGTGCTGCTATGTTTAAAGGTCATACCAGAAGTCTGGCTTCAAGAAGGGGCGAATGCTCTTCTTGCCTTTTTACCAGTATTCTTTGTGCCAATCACCGCTGGTGTAATGAATGAGCCATCATTATTTACGCTTCAAGGGGTTTTGCTAATACTTGTCACTTTCGTTAGCACGTGCGTGTTAATCGTTGTAAGTGGTCATATCGGGCAGTACTTAGCAAAGCAAAAGGAAGGAGCGGATAAACGAGATGGCAACAACTCTTTTTCTCGGTCTGATCGTTAATAGTGCAACAATTGTTGTGTTTTTACTCGCACGTAGCTTTACCGCTTAAAACCTTCCGTCTTGTTGTTGCCTCTTATTGTTACAACAGCTTTAACTGTCTTAGTGCTATTGCTTACGGACTTCTCTTATGAACGTTATGTTGACCTTACAAGCATGCTGTCAGGCTTATTAGGACCAGCAGTAGTTGCACTTGCGTATCCGCTATACAGACAATTGCCTTTAATTAAGGCTTATATTCGCCCGCTTATTATTAGCCTGTTAATTGGTGCAATTGCTGGAGTGATTAGTGGATGGGGGCTTGGCATGTTAGTTGGACTAAAAGATGAATTCCTAGCGCCTTTGTTGACGAAATCGGTCACCGCTCCAGTTGCAATGGACATTGCCTCAATAATAGAAGGCAACCAAATTTTAGCTGCGATTTTAGTGACAGTTGCAGGGTTAACAGGAGCCGTGTTGGCTCATTCTTGTTTAAATGGACAAAAATTGATCATGTCATTGGCAGAGGGTTAGGATATGGAATTGGTTCCCATGCTATAGGTACAGCAAGAGCACTTGAAAATTCAGAACTCGAAGGAGCGATCTCTTCTGTTGCAATGACGGTTTGTGCCGTAATCGTTTCACTAGTGGCACCACTTTTTGCGGTGTTTGTATTTTAAACATTGAAAGACGGTTTCTTAAGAGCTATAATAAGAAAGTCGTGTTTTAAAAACGTGTAAATATAAGCAATCTTTTCAAGCGAAACGAAAAGATTGCTTTCTTCTGTCTACAGCTGTTCAGTAAAAAGGAGGAATTGGATGCATCAGAGCAGCTTACCATCCATTAACGATTACAATTGGCGGGTACGGAAAGTGTTTAATTGGATTGGCAGTCATGAATATATGGTTGAGTTGTTGAGTTTGGAAGAGTGTGTAGGGTTTGGTGATACATTTAGTGAAGCAAAGCGAAATATGGAAGATAGCATGAAGCTATATATTCAGCGAAATGGTGTCTATGGATTGCCAGAACCGTGCGTTTCAGCTCAATTAATTGTACTTGAAGATCCAATGTCACATGAGGAATTTTCGTATATAAACAAAGAGCTAGTAGCTCTTGAACAAGGGTAGAAACAGGTAATCTTTTCGTGCTCAGACTGAAGACAAACGCTCGCATACGTCGTCGCTAGAATTGGTCATATGCTCATGAACTCCTGTTCTGTTCGCATGCCCCTCATCTGCGCTCAACATCTGACAACGGTTTCTTTTCAATCTGGGTCGGTTATTGACTTTGTCGTTAACCTTAAGCATGTAATCTTTACATGCTTTTTTGTTTTGACAATTCAAAAATGGGGAAAATACGAACGATAGACTCTTTAGGAAAAGGAGCTTATAAGATGGAAAATAAACGAGTTGTTGTGACTGGTGGGGCAAATGGCATTGGTAAAGAAGTTGTAAATACTTTTGTAAGAGCCGGGGCTACGGTTTTGTTTTGGATATTGACGGTGAAGAAAATGAAAATGGAAACATTCATTTTATTAAAACGGATGTTAGGAAAGAGACGGATATAAAAGAAGCTTTTGAATGGATTAAAGCACGCTTTGGTCCAGTTCATATTTTAATAAATAATGCAGGAGTTTCTGCATTTCAACCTTTTCTAGAATTAAGTCTCGATGATTGGAATAATGTTTTGCAGACCAATTTAACAAGTGTATTTTTGGCGTCAAAAGAAGCAGTAAAACAGATGCAAGAAACAAAGGGGCCTTGTAGCATCGTAAACATTTCTTCGACTCGGGCAGATATGTCAGAACCAGGTTCTGAAGCATACGCGGCTACGAAGGGTGGCATTAAGGCTTTAACCCATGCGATGGCTTTGTCACTTGAAGAAACGAAAATTACAGTAAATGCAATTGCTCCTGGTTGGATTCATACGACTGATAATGAATTGCGGAAAGTCGATCACCAGCAACATCCATCGGGACGAGTTGGAAAACCAGACGATATTGCACGTGCTTGTTTATTTCTAACTGAAAGTAAAAATGATTTTATTAATGGTGAAACCATCATTATTGATGGGGGTATGACTAAAAAAATGATCTATGAACATTAAAAGCTTGAGCAGGGCTGCTCAAGCTTTTTTAGACGTTAAAAGACGATCGTCTTGTTAGTATGAACAAGAATTTGGTCATTAAGATGCCAGCCAACTGCACGAGCAAGTGCGATACGCTCAATATTTCTTCCTGCAATTCGTAAATCGGTGACAGTGTGGCGATGATTTACGCGTAAAACATCCTGTTCAATAATCGGTCCCTCATCCAAATCGTCTGTGACGTAATGGGCGGTAGCTCCAATTAATTTCACACCCCTTTCAAAAGCCTTTGCATAAGGTTTGCACCAATAAATGCTGGTAAAAAGGAGTGGTGAATGTTAATGATTTGTTGTGGGAATTCAGAGACAAAGTCTGGCGAAAGAATTTGCATATATCGTGCGAGTACAATTAGTTCAACATCGTGTTCTTTAAGTAATTGGATTGCTTGTTGTTCAGCTTCCTTGCGGTTGGCCTTCGTTGAAGGTATGTGGTGAAATGGGATGCCATAGGATTCCACTTCTTCGCGGTTATCCGGATGGTTACTTATGACTAATGGGATGTCGGCTATCAATTCCCCGGCACGCCACTTCCAAAGCAATTCAGATAAGCAATGGTTTTCCTTTGATACAAAGATTGCCATCTGCTTCTTTCGAGATTCTTTTTCCATTTTATAGGTGAATGCATGCGTCTTTGCTAGTTCAGAGAATGCGGATTCTATCGCTTGAAATGGAAATTGGTCCTCATTCCATTCAAACTCGATTCTCATGAAAAACATGCCGCCCTCTGGATCTGTTGAGTATTGGTCAGATTGGACAATGTTAGCATGATGTTCAAACAATAAAGTCGAAATATGAGCAACTACTCCTGGTCGGTCTTGGCAAGAAACGAGCAAACGTGCTCGTTGTTCGCGGTTTGTATCGTTCACTTTCAATAATCCTCCGTTCGTGCATTTCTGTGTCCTCATGATTTGCTATGTCATAGTTTATACTAAAGACAGCTTTTCATGAAGGAGTGACCCATACATTGAAGCAGACGAATGAAGTGCTTGTCAATCATTCTTCTTCATTTGCAGAATTAATGGATCAGCAAACGATTTATGTATGTTTTTATTCTTTTGTTCAAGCAAATCAGATAAAGGTTAAAACGAAAAAGGAATCAATTGCGATTAAGTATCACGAAAAATGTGGCAAAGGCTGGCTAATTTATTTAAGAGAGCCTTATCCATTTGGTTCTCGCTGTACAATTGAGTACGAAGGGATCAGACTTCCAGTACAATTAAACCATGTAACCCGTATTGCTTCTTTTAAACACCATTATAGTTATGATGGTTTTTTAGGGCTGATTATTCAGAAATGCAAACGTGTTTTTATGTGTGGGCACCTACAGCAATTGAGCTAACACTTAATATATTTGATCATTGGTATGATACTTCGTATGAAATGTTGCCCTTAAGTAGAAAAGAAACTGGTATTTGGACAATAACGTTACCTGGGAACCACGAGGTAAATGGTATACGTATCATGTCGAACATAGTTCGATTTGTCATTATCACATCGTTGACCCTAACGCCCGTTTTCTTTCTATTAATGGCGAAAAAGCATGATTGGTAAATTGGAAAAAACAGCCGTCCCTACGGTAGAAGTTGAAAAAGACGTTTCACCAGTCATTTATGAAATGCATATTCGTGATTTCACAAGTCATTTCTCAAGTCAGGTGCAAAATCAAGGTACGTTTATCGGTCTTGTTGAATCGAAGAAGTACTTTCTAAAGTTAGCAAAATTAGGGGTAACTCACGTGCAGTGGTTACCGATTCAAGATTTCACGAGGCTTGATGAAACCAAAAGGGAGGAACAATATAATTGGGGTTATGATACGACACATTTCTTTGGAATAGAAGGGAGTTATTCTACGAATCCTTTTTTGTGG
>BAXC01000101.1 GCA_001310375.1 Bacillus sp. JCM 19041
CCTTTATGTTAATTATTATTCGTTTTTAGGGGTGTGTCTAGTGGAAAATGCATTTGATTATGAAGACATTCAATTAATTCCCGCAAAATGCGTGGTAGGTAGTCGCTCAGAATGTGATACAAGTGTTGTGCTTGGAGGACGGTCATTTAAGTTACCAGTCGTTCCTGCTAACATGCAGACGATTATTGATGAAAAGATTGCCCTTTACTTAGCAGAAAACGACTATTTCTATGTTATGCATCGCTTTCAGCCGGAAAAAAGATATGCATTTATTAAAGACATGCAAGAGAGAGGTTTGTATGCCTCCATTAGCGTAGGTGTCAAAAGTGAAGAATATGATTTTATTAATCAATTAGCTGAAGAAGAGTTAATTCCCGAATACATTACAATTGATATTGCACATGGCCATTCCAATGCTGTCATTGAAATGATCCAGCATATCAAGCGAAAATTGCCATTAAGCTTTGTAATTGCAGGCAATGTGGGTACACCAGAAGCGGTACGTGAGCTTGAGAATGCTGGTGCAGATGCAACGAAAGTAGGCATTGGACCAGGAAAAGTGTGTATCACTAAAATTAAAACAGGCTTTGGCACAGGCGGTTGGCAATTAGCAGCGTTAAGATGGTGTGCAAAGGCAGCAAGTAAACCAATTATTGCTGATGGTGGTATACGCACGAATGGTGATGTTGCAAAATCCGTTCGCTTTGGCGCGTCAATGGTGATGATTGGCTCATTGTTTGCCGGTCATGAAGAATCACCTGGGGAAACAACAGAAAAAGATGGAAAGCTTGTGAAGGAATACTTTGGATCAGCATCTGAGTTTCAAAAAGGCGAGAAGAAAAACGTGGAAGGCAAAAAGATGTTTGTTGAACATAAAGGTGCGCTTGCAGATACACTTCAAGAAATGGAGCAAGACTTGCAATCAGCGATTTCCTATTCTGGTGGTTCAAAATTAGAAGCCATTCGCAATGTTGACTATGTTGTTGTAAAGAATTCGATTTTTAATGGAGATAAAGTGTATTAAGGAAGAAGGGCGGCGATTGAGCTGCTCTTTTTTTTGTTTATAGTCACTTATTTCTGACTTAATGTAAAAAATACTATACATTGAGTAAAAAATAGTTTACACTTATTTGTGTAAGGAGGTGGATGTCACATGCCACTCAATGAACAGGGACAATTAAATAATCGCATACATGTATTAAGGGCAGAAAAAGGGTTGTCACAAAAAGAAGTTGCAGAGCGCTTAGGTGTAAGCCGCCAAACAATCGTATCTTTAGAGAAGAATCGCTATAATCCTTCGTTAAAATTGGCGTTTGAGCTGGCTCTTTTATTTGAAGTCGACATCCATGAGGTGTTTCAGTATGAAATCAAGAAAGAGGGAGAGTAACGATGGATATCTTTTTAGCAGTACTCAGGCTACTCTATGTTCTTGTGTTTTTTGTCGCTCTATTTATAAGTTTGAAATTCCAATGGGGAGAGGAAGGGAAAGACGAACGAGGGAAGCAAATCTTGAATACGTCATACAGCATCGCTTTTCCATTCTTACCTTTGGGGTGGTTATTGATTGAATTGTATAGTGATTATGTATCTACCGTTTCTTATGAGCAATATAAAATGGTCATCTGGTATTTACTGACAGGAATGTACATCTTGCAAGCGTTATCAATACTCGTGTTGAGAAAGAAATATTAATAGAAAAGGTGGGGGAAAACTGTGAATAAGGGCATTTTAATAGGTATTTTAGGTGGATTTTTATTGATTTCTGCGTGTGGTACATCTGACAAACAAGCAACGAATGGAAGCGATAAGCAGCAGGATGAAGATTACTTCCAACCTGAAGAACTTCCAGAAGCTGTATCGTACGAAAGGACCGAGGCTATTTATAAACAAACAAGTGCAAGCTTTCAAGACAGTATTTCGATAGAAGAACTTGAAGAGGCAATTATTTCTTTTAATGAGGGTGTAGACTCGTATACACTCGAATCGCAGATTCCTATTGAGGGAATGGATTATTATACATGGATAGATGAAACGGAAACAAGGGGGATTTCAGCCGCATTTGATGAAAATGATATCATCCATTATTTTTATATTCCTATAATGGAAACCTTTCCAGAGACGGATAAACAAATGACGGAAACCGAATTTATTTTACCGATTAATGAAGAATGGTTTACGTGGTGGGGCGGTACGAATGAACTAGTGAACTATCATTATGTTGTTGAAGAACAGCGATATGCGTATGATTTTCTGATGAGGGAGAACAATCAATCATATTCGGGCGATCCGACAAAAAATGAAAGCTATTATTCTTTCGGTAAAGAGGTTATCGCACCAGCAAGTGGAACGGTAGTTGAGATAGAAAGTAAAATTGAAGATAATGAACCAGTGGGAGAAATGAATGAAAAAGAGCCGTTTGGCAACTATGTCATCATTGATCATGGCAATGATGAGTATAGTTTAATCGCTCATTTGAAGCGGGAGTCTGTGGAAGTAGCCGTGGGGGATACAGTATCTCAAGGAGATATCGTCGGCTTAAACGGGAACTCGGGTCATTCCAGCGAACCGCATATTCATTTTCAAGTGAACGATTCACCAGACTTCTTCAACAGTAAGTCAATAAATATCCAGTTTAAAGATGATGTTCGTCCAACACGAGGTGACGTCATTCAATCACAACTTTAATAAAGAAAAGCAACGGTTCGGCAAAATGAAACCGTTGCTTTTTGTGCTATATCCAGCTCCAACCACCACGACGGCGTCGTTCAAAGCCATTTCTATTCTCACGCTGATCGTTTTCAACAACATTTTCATTTATTGTGTTTTCTTCGACAGAATCTGATTCTGGATAATGATGAACATGGCGAAGGACACGGTTGTTCACAAATGTTGTATGAGTTGGATGTACCTCTGGAATGATGATTACTTCAGTTTGTTCGACAACACGATGGCGTGTCGGATGAATGACTGGTTCACACTCTTTGAAACGTGTTGGACGTGTTTCATGGTGAAACTCTTCTTTCCCACGTCCGCATTTATCGCAGCCCATAATTTCAAACCTCCACATTTAAATTTAAACGCTTATACAATAGCGTATGGACGAAGGGAAGTTAGCGGACTAGGCATCTGCCTAAATTAGCGTAAATTGGCGTAAACGTGGATAGACGATTGTCAGTAATGTTTTCCCAATACGATCTAAACATAATCCTTGCTATACTAAAAGAAAAAGGAGGCGCTATGTCACTATGAACCCTTTGTATAAACACGGATCAATTTTTGTTACTGTGATTGCAGCAACGTTTGTCATTGGAATGCCAGCTATTGCCGAGAGTGTAGATGATCCTCCGCCAGTGATTACGCCAGGGAACCCTAATGGGAAAATGGTTTTGTTTGATAATAGCCATGGCCAGACAGCTGGTCAATCCGATTGGGTGATTGATGGTGCGTTCTCCGATTTTGCTGATGCTCTTGTTGAAGAAGGGTATGCCGTTCATGAATTTAGAGGAACAGAGCCTTTGTCGGATGAGGATTTGGATGGATATGATGTGTTTGTCATTCCAGAAGCGCAAATTCCATTTAAGCAATCAGAGCAAGAGGCTATTGCATCATTTGCTGACGATGGTGGTGGTGTCTTCTTTATCGCAGACCATTACAATGCAGATCGTAATTTTAACCGATTGGATTCCAATGAAATTATGAATGGTTGGCGCCGAGGTGCTTATGATGACATTACAAAGGATATGAGTGATGCGGAAAAAGAAGCATTGGAAGGTGTTGTTAGTTCAGATTGGCTTGCTGAAGAATTTGGCGTACGTTTCCGCTATAATTCAATTGACAATACCGTCGCAGATGACATTGTTAGTCCTGACGATTCGTTTGGCATAACAGAAAATATTGACCAATTATCGATTCATGCAGGTTCAACGCTTGCGATTATGAATCCAGACATCGCTAAGGGCATTGCTTTTCTCCCAGACGGGTTAACGCCTGAAGCGAATAAATGGGGTAATGCAGTTGATCAAGGTGTTTATCATGGTGGTGGAATTGCAGAAGGACCTTACGCTGCGATCGGTAAGAAGGGCTTAGGCAAAGCAGCGTTTATTGGGGATTCTTCACCAGTAGAAGATGCGACGCCAAAGTATCGAAACGAAGAACACGGTGGTGTGAAGCGTACCTATGATGGCTTTATCGACCAAGATAATGGTCTTTTCTTAGTGCAAGTAGTTAACTGGCTTGCGGAACAAGAGTCGTACGTTAATTTTACTACCGAGGGAATTACGTTGGATGAGGTATCCCCTTTGCTTGAAATGGAACAACCTGAACAAACAACCGAGCCTCAACAAGAGCCATGGCGTGAACCTCAAGGTGATTATCGGTGGTATGACCGCTCTACGTTTGCTCCAGGTTCGTTTGGCAGTGGAACAGAAGTGCCACAAGAAGTTGAGTATACAGTTGAAACCCCTGAATCCTTGCCACTAGGAGGCGAGCCGTTTGAAGTAACGGTCAAACTTTCTAATCTAGCGGCGAATCAAACAGTGAATAGTCTTGATATGCAAGTCTATTTAACAGGGGGCCAGGGGATTTCACAAATACAATCAGATAATGGAAGTTGGCCAAATACTTACGGTTATCAAGCTGTTGGCGCCATTACGGCTGATTCTAAAGGAACAGCTGAAAGAACAATAACGATGAGGTTGAATCCAAATGTAAATGCAGACACTGCTAACATTCGCTTGCGAATGATCGGAATAATGTAGTGACAAAATCGGTACAGTTGAGCCGGAGTTAGAAGGAATAGTGACGTTACCTAAAATTCAAAGAGATGTCGAATTGAAAAGAAGTATTCCTGCATATGCGGTTACTGGTAATTAAAGAAGAAGGTTGTTTGCCTATCAGCTCAGGCAAACAACCTTCTTTGTTTATGACAAATTTACTGATCAATAAATAAATCAACGACTTCGCCTTTATTAACGTCAATTAACCCGAAGTCTGTGATTTTTAGAGCGGGACTAACCGGGAGAGAGAGAGTCGACATCGACATGATTGGATTGTAGTGTTTGTACCCTAACTCTCTCATTGCTGCGACAAGTTGTTTGACTTCAAGTCCTACTTCTGCGAGAGGAGCCTCTGACAGAATGCCACCGACTGGAAGCTTGAGAAGTGCCTTCACTTCACCATTTTCAACAACACAGCATCCACCTTGGGCTTCAATCACTGTATTTGCTGCATGAACCATATCGCTAGAATTGGCTCCGACGACAAGCAAATTATGATTGTCATGGGAATAGGTTGTTGCAATGGCACCCCGTTGAAGTATATCGCCAGCTATTAGCCATGAGCGCGTCCACCAGACTGTCCGTGGCGTTCAAATGTGGCGATTAAGCGACAACCAGAACCTTCCCAGTTTACCTCGCCGTTTTTAACGGGCAGTCCTTTATGGCTTTCCTTTGTAAAGGTCGATCCGTCCGCTACATTCATCACGCGGCAAAGGTGTATGCCGTTTGCTCTGTCTGTTTGAATTTTAAAGTCTTCTTCTGTTAAGCGGGGCAGCTTAATACTCAAATAAAAATGGGCTGGAAATTGGTTTGGGATCACTTTTTGGGCAACGACATTTTTTGTGTCATGCACAAGTACGCCATTTTTGTAAACAGATGAGAAGGTAAAAGTGTTGTCCGTTTCGATCATGGCAAAATCAGCAATCTTGCCTACGGCAATCGCACCTCGATCACCCATTTTCATTCGTTTTGCTGGTGTCGCTGTGCATGCATAGATGACGTCTTCAAATGACATCCCTGCATCTAACGCTCTATTTGCAAGCACATTCAAGTGTCCGTGTTGCAAAAGCGAATCGGTCATCACATCGTCTGTTACAAAACAAAAATGTTCACGGACATCGTTTTCAATTAAATAACGAAGCACTTCCGGTGTCATCGATTTTTCTTGAATCTCAACAAACATGCCTGCTTGAATTCTTGCGTGCAATCCTTCAACTGTTTGATGCGTATGGTCCGATCCGATTCCAGAATAAAGAATTTGATCCAATTCGAGCCCTGTCAGTTTAGGTACATGCCCTTCAATTGGTACATCCGGATAGGTGTTTCGAAAGTGGTTGAGGACTTGGTTTGTTTTAGAATCTGGCTTTTTGATGACATCAACGTAGTTCATAATTTCACCAAGGCACTGGATCTCTTCTGTTTTCATCAATTCATCAATCTCGTTTATACCAATCTCTCCGCCCGTTGTTTCCATTGAGGTAGCAGGAACAGAACTTGGAATCGCATATTTCATATCGACGGTGCAAAACTCGCTTGCGCGGATCATGGCTTTGATGCTTCAACTCCAAACACATTTGCCATTTCATGGGGCTCGGGAACAATGGATGTAACGCCATTTTGCAGTAAGGCGTACGAAAATGTTTCTGGGGTCACCATTGAACTTTCAATATGAAGGTGGATGTCGATTAGTCCTGGAATCAATTGTTTGCCTTTTGCATCAATGACAGCAGCAGAGCTGAGCGAAGCGAGTTCTTCTTTTGAGCCAATTGCTACAAAAAGCCCTTTGTCAATCGCAATAACCGCTTCCCGAAAACGATTGGTATACGTATTGTAGACGCGGGCATTCGTTATTAATGTTTCAACATGCATGTTTTGCCTCCTATTTATCTCCGGTTCAGTTTAAGGCCCGTGTGGTTATTTATCCCTGTGGAACTAACAGTCAGCGAGGGATAGACGCCCTCGTTGAATTTATTGAACAACAACGATTTTTTTATCTGGAAAATAAAGCGTAACAGGTGTCGCTGGTGCAAGAGGCGCACCAATGTCTGCATTCACTGTAAATATACCAATTGCTGTTTCCACAACGCATTGATAACTGCGACCAAGAAAAGTACACACTTTGATCGCACCCGCTACATGGTTGTCTTCAGCGGCTTTTTCTGTTCCTTGAAGAAGGGCAAGGTCATCAGGCCGAATAGCACCGGTCATGCCAATGCTAGAATCTTCATGTTTTGTAACTGAAAAGCGTTCATCCCCAGCTGTAAATTGCCATGATGTGCCAGTTTCTGTCCGGTTTTTAAACGTGAGAAAGTTTTTAAAACCAATAAATTCGGCAACGAACCGTGTTTTAGGATAGCGATAAATATGAGCTGGCGTATGAAGTTGTTCGATCACACCATTATTCATGATGGCCACTTGGTCGGAAATCGAGAAACATTCTTCTTGATCATGGGATACATAGACAGCGGTAATGCCCAGCTCTTGTTGGATTCTCCGAATTTCTACACGCATGCTTTCACGTAGATTGGCATCCAAATTGCTAAGCGGTTCATCGAATAGAAGTAAATCTGGTTCGATGACGAGTGCTCGAGCGATCGCGACACGTTGGCGTTGACCACCTGAAAGTTCTTTTGGGAAACGGTCTTCAAAGCCAATTAAGTTCACCACTTCTAGCACATCTTTAATTCGTTTGCGCATCTCTTGTTTTGATTGCTTACGAAGTTTTAGTCCAAAAGCGATGTTGTCATACACAGATAAGTGAGGGAACAACGCATAATTTTGGAAAACAAATCCAAAGTTTCGTTTTGAAACAGGAACACGTGTATAGTCTTGATCCTTAAAGGTAAATCGTCCGGCCTTGGATTCGAGGAAACCGGCAATCAAACGGAGGGTTGTTGTTTTTCCACAACCGCTTGGACCAAGTAATGAAATCAGTTTCCCCTTTTCAATTTCTAAGTGGAAATCTTTTAAAATATCTTGTTTTTGATAGGCAACGGTTATTTGGTCGAGGGTTAATAAAGCCATGTTAAAGCCTCCATTCTTTCTCTTTAGCGTTTAGTAAAGTGAGACAAGCCTACAAGTCGTTCAATTAGGAACATAAAGAGCGCAGTGAACACCATTAATAAAACAGAGATTGCAGCAACGGTCGGATCAAAGTAATGCTCCACGTACGTTAGCATTTGAATAGGCAATGTGCTAAGTCCAGGACCTGTTAAAAACACTGAGATATCGACGTTATTAAAGGATTCAAGAAAAGCAATAAGCACTGCCGCAATAATGCCTGATTTAATATTGGGGAGGATGACGGTAAAAAATGCGCCAATCCTGCTCGAACCCAGGCTCACCGCTGCTTCTTCGATTGAAAAATCAAAGGTCGCCATACTGGAAGCGATGACACGAATAATAAAAGGTAACATCAAGATCGTATGGCCGATAAAGAGCGCTGCTTCAAGTGGCAACTGATAGCTGACGATCAAATAACGGAGAAATGTAAAGCCAAGAAGGTACCGGGAATGAGAATTGGCGAAACGAAAAAGGCATTAAAGAAACTTTTGCCAGGAAAGTCAAAGCGACTTAATGCATATGCGGCAGGTATACCAAGTAAAAGCGCGCATAAATTTCCAAGCAAGCTAATCATCATCGATAATTTAAATGTTTCCATAAAAGCAGATATTTCGAAAATGTTTTGATACCAATCAAACGAGAAACCGCTTGGTGGAAACTGAAGGACAGTTGTTGGCTCAAAGGAAGCGGCAAAAATAATAAAAAGCGGTCCAAGTAAAAATAAGAAAATGAAAAACGTCACGATCCCAAGGCTGATATGTTTTGATTGATTCATGTTAAGACCCCCTTGGATTTAAGATCGTTGCGATTTTTTGGAACAAACCAGTTACTACAAAAGTAATGACAATCATAATCGTTGCAACCATCGCAGCGGCATTCCAATCATTAAGCGTAATCGCATTTTGATAGAGAAATGTGGAGATTACACGCTGCTGCCCGCCAAGAAGGCAGGTGTTGTATATGCGGTAAAACTGCCGACAAACACGAGTGTGCTGCCAATTACAAGGCCAGGCATACAGAGCGGACCATGACTTTTAGAAATGCTTTTGCTTTTGAAGCGCCGAGGCTTTCGGCTGCACTAAGCAAATCAGTATCAATGTTTTCCATAACGCCTACAAGTGTGACAATCATGAGAGGCAAAAATAAATGCACTAACCCGATTGCAACTGCAGCGGGAGTATAAAGGATTGTTAATGGCTCACTTATGACTCCAACGGAAAGGAGAAAATCATTTAAAAGGCCATTACGCCCTAAGATGATCATCCAGCTAAATGAACGAACGACCGGGCTGACCAATAATGGGAAAATGGCGAGCATTAGAAGGAGCGCTTTTTTGCTGCCTTTTAATTTGGACATATAGTAAGCCACAGGAAAAGCAAGGATAATACAGAAAAACGTTGTCAGCAGTGCGACATAAAGGGTTGTCCAAAGGATATCCAAAAAGTAAGCATCTGTTAAAAAGTCCAGATACCCGCTAAGCGAAAAACTGCCATCATCAATGAAGGTTGAACTGATCGTTAAAACCAGTGGATAAGCATAAAGATTGCTAAAAATAACAAACCTGGAATAAGCAAAATAGAACGTTTCAAAGAAGCCACCTCATTAGTCAATCAAACGAATGCTGTGCATTAGAATTCGTTTGATGTCATTTGCAAAAAGAATTAGTGTTGAATGGTTGTTAAGAAATAAGACAAAAAGGCATGAGCGTTTAGGTTTAAAGCAATGTGAGCGTTTGGTGCCTGCTCTAGCCGATTTTGACGGTCACAAATCGTTTGACCATCGCAAAAACGGCTGTTCGTTTCTACTTCCATAAAATAAGCGGTAGCTTCCGCAATATCCGGATTTAATGCATACGCCACAGCAAGCGGATCATGGAGTGCACAAGCAGCAACGCCATTACGTAGCTCATATCGCTTCATATAACGATCTGTGGAGTCGGCAATAAAATGTTTGATTGTCGATTCTGGCAAAGAAGCGATGTCTGCTCTCGATAATAACGCTTTCCGTGTCACATCAAGCCCGATTTGCGTAATGGATGAGAATCCAGCATGCAATACCACTCGGGCTGCTTCAGGGTCAACGTACATATTGTATTCCGCTACAGGAGTCGCGTTTCCATGGGTAAACGCTGCGCCTCCCATATAAACAACTTGTTTAACAAGGTGAACAAGCTCTGGATTCTTTCGTACAGCTAAAGCTAAGTTGGTCAACGGTCCCGTCATGACAAGCGTAAGCTCCCCAGGGTAACGCTTAGCTTGTTCAATGATGTAGTCAGGTGCAAACCCAGGAGAGGGTTTGCTATTCGGCTCGAGCGTTGTGAGAGCTCCGCCGAGCCCATCTTCTCCATGCACGCCATGTTCAAAAAAGGATGGACGAATGAGTGGTGTGTTCGCGCCTTTGACAACAGGATAATGTGCACCGAGTAGAGTTAGAACCTTTAATGTATTGGCAGTTGCTTGATCAAGAGAAACATTGCCATTGACCGTCGTAAACCCGATTAAATCTGCATCTTCACTCTTAACTGCGAGGATGATGCCAAGTGCATCGTCGATCCCCGTATCAACATCAAGCAAAAGTTTTTTTGGCATATAACTTCCTCCTTAATTGGCAATTTCTCTATTCCAACGGTCAATCCAATTTGCGGATTCCGCATTTACATACTCCATATCAAGCAATTGCAAGCTTTTAATCGTTTCTTCGCCATATGTAATGCCCTCTGCTTCTTCTTCTGTAAGCTCAACGCTCACGTTTACAGGAGAATCAATTTTTGCTTTCGCGGATGCTTCTTGCGCTTCTTGACTTAGATGCCAGTTAATGAACGCTTCTGCTAGTTCCTTATTTTCACTGCCTTCGACAACATTGACAGTATTTAACACGGCATAAGCCCTTCCGAAGGAGTCACAAATTCGGTTTCAGGGACAGCAGCTAGCAAGTCATTTAAATACATTTCCATGAATGGACCAGCAGCAATTTCGCCTTGAGAGAACATATTGACAAAGTCAGAGGTGCGGTCATATTCTTTCACAATGTTGCCTTTAAGCGCATTTAGCTGCGCGAACGCAGCATCTTCATCAAAGCTTTCTTCACCAGCAACGGTGGAAGCCACGTCTAAAAACATTGGACCTGTTGTGGCTGTTATATTTGGAATCGTTATGTTGTTGTTGAGTGTTTCACCCCAAAGGTCGGCCCAGCTGGCAATGGGGGCATCGACTTCATTAGGGTTATAAGCAATACCGAATTGGCCAACTGTAAAAGCAGGACCGTACGCTTCTCCTAAGGGAGCTTTCGCTAAATCATAGAGCTCGTCAATGTTTGGAATGTTGTTGCGGTCTAATTTGGCAAATAGCCTTCTTCAATTCCTTGTTGAGCGTAGTAATCGGATAAGTAAATCACATCAATAGTAGCTGTACCTTGACGAATCCGATTTAATCGTTCTGCGTTATTGCCGATATCAACAACAATGTTTACGTTATGCTCTTCTTCGAATGGAGCATAAATTTCTTCTTGGAAAAAATCCTCGGCAAAGCCCAAGTGGAAATGACAAGCTCTGTTGACGCATCGCCGTTGTCACCTGACTGTCCACAGGCAGCAAGTGCGAAGACGCTAGTTGGAATCGCGATAAAGCAAGCAATCTGTTTTTTCATTAAAAATTCCTCCTAAAATGTTAGTTTATATGCAAATGAAAAAAGGAAGACACACCTGTAGCAGCGTGGGTACGCGATCTACAGGTGCATCTTCCTTGTGTAAACACTTGAAAAAGCAACCTTGATTTATGTAGTGAAATCCCGCATTAGAACATGTCCGATGCGTCCATTTCAGCGATGACATCATTTCGGTGAAAAGAGAATATTGGTAAAAGCCCACTGTGTTTTCGCATCATAATCCCGCAACACGACTTCGATCTGGTCGGAGAAGTGTGCATGGAGTTGTTCTGTGAGCTTTCGTTTATATAATAGCGAAAGATGAAAATCAACTTCCAATTTGAGAGAAGGAATTTCACCTTCTAAAGCAGTTGAACGTGCAGCCCGTTTATGTTTTGCCTGAATGGTAACAAGATTTCCGAGCACCGTTACTTTTAGCAATGTTGTGCCAACTCCAAATAATTCCCTGGAAACATCATTATAAAGCCGGGCTAACATTTTTTTGTTTTCGTTTGTATCAAGTTTCATCCCATCACCTATAAACGAAAGTCGATTTTGTACCGTTATTGTACATAAATTAGTGGAGCTGTGCAATATAATGTTCGGATTTTATTGGATGTAATTTTCTTCAAGTGAAAAAATAGGTGAGTTTTTAGGGCAAAGAACGAACAATATTAAACAAATAGAAGGAAGGAACTTGTTATTTACTTAGTAATAATAGATGAGCGGAACGCTTTATTCATTCGTCTAACTTGAATACGCCAATAGAGATAAAACAATACCCATAAGATTACGTATAGGATATAAAAAAGAACAACTGCAATAAACTGATTGAGCAAGCCGGTTGGGAGAAAACCTGCATTCCAAGCAGCGGGGAAGAATCCAATGCTGACAATAAGCGCATGAAGGAATGTTTTTAGTAGTAGACTGTAGCGGCTGCGAAATAACAAAGCAGTACAAGTGAACAGAAGTCCTAAATAGAAACATGTTAAGAGAATGAGTTGATGTTGTTTATCTATTAGGGTCCAAGTAAAAACATTATAGATAAAACTCCCAATCAAAATTCCCAAAACTGCATATCGAAAAAATATATTCACAATCAACACCTACATTCCTAAGTATTGTTTCACTTTTTTTAAATACGAGCGTGTGATTTGTTCGCGCATTTCATTCTTAAAATGGACGGTCATTGTAGAGTTAAAAGCAAGAGTAATATAGTCAATTTTTTGAATATTAGCGATGGCCGATTTCGATATGCGGATGAATGAGTGTGCGGATAAGCGGTCTTCAAGCTCATATAGTTTGTATTTTACTTCGTAAGCCTGTTTAGCTGTTTGGGCGTAAACGAGTTTGTTCTCACTAAAACAATAATAGATGTCTGATAGTGCAAGTGGTATTGTGCCTTTTGAATCCTCTGCAATAAGCAAATGAGGATGTTCCTCGTTCAAGATATGAGTAATTTGTTCGATTTGCTTTGAATGCGCAGTAGCTTCAATGAAACAACGATCTTTCTCAAAATTGGGGTTAATGGTTATGCTTAATTCCATTGTACATTCCTCCTTTTTCTTACTATAGCATGGGGGGAGCAGGATGATTGATCAATAGATAAGTTGCATAAATGACAATGTGAAATGCAGGTTTGATGTACTTTTTGTGCTGTTATTAAACACAGAAAGGCCGACACCTGTGTGTCGGCCTCGGACTGAAGACAAACGCTCACATACGTCGTCGCTCGCCTCGGTCATATGCTCATGAACCCACGTTCTATTCGCATCTTCCTCATCTTCGCTCCTAGTCTGACAAGCGTTTTCTTTTCAGTCTTGATCGGTAATCGACTTTGTCGACAACCTCAGGCCGACACCTGTGTGTCGGCCTTTCTACTTATTCTCTTATTTCCTTAATCCCTGACGCCAGCTCCTTCTTCAGAATGAGCAAGTCGACTAGAGGCAGCTGCGGCAATTGCACCTACGATATCATCTAAAAACGTATGGCAAGCGTTTCCGATATCTTCGTGTTCATTCAACTTACCAATAATGCCAGGTTTTAATTTATCGACATAGCCAAAGTTGGTCAAACCAATTGATCCATATACATTTACAATCGATAAGGCGATGATTTCATCAATACCATACAGACCTTCATCTGAAGCAATTATTTCCTGGAGTGGTGAGCTTAGCTGCTTTTTTTCTGCAAGGCGGTCCAATTCAATTCCTGTTAACAATGCATTTTGAACTTCGCGTTTTGCTAAAACTTTCATAACATGGTTGCGACACGTTTCTTTTTTTAGGTCAGGGACGTAAGGCTTTTGCAAATCATAAACAAGATCCATAATGTCTTCTATTGTCACGCCGCGGTCTTCTAAATTTTCGATTGCCAAATCGATGGTGATTTTATGTATCATGAGAATCGACTCCTTTATTTAACTTATTCACTTTAATGTAAAGATACCCTTTTTCTTTGTTATATACACATTCGACTAGGACTAGAGTTCTTCTTTTTATAGTAGAAAGCCTTTTAGACGTGGTGGAGTAAGCCATTCACTCGTGGTGACTTGCACTGCGGCTCCTTCTGTTGGCAGTAGTCGTCGTACGGTTCTGCAAGCGAGCGATTCATAATCAGCTATATAATGGATACGTTGATCATAAGAAACGAGAACTTCTACGATCGCAGAGGCTGCAATTTCATTGTATTTATTTTTCCAATGTTTATAGTTGTGTAAGTGTGTCACTCGTAAAACAGGGGTTATCGTTTTGAGAAAGCGACTTGTGAAAATTTCTTGTGTGGTAGAGAGGTCAGGTTCACCTTTACCATAATCAACATATAAAGTGGTGTGGCAGACGACTTTGCATGCGTACATAATCAATCCTCCATAATGTATTTCGTATGAGTATACTAAAAACGGTTCGAGGATAAAACAACCGTCATAAATAACGAATAATAAAAGTTTTAGAGTATTTAATGTTCGTATTTTATATTGACAATGATCCGTTCCGTTGCTAAACTAACAGGGAAATAATAAATATAGTTTCGTATAAATGCAGAAATAAGGTCTGCACGTTTCTACCGAGCCGCCGTAAAAGGCTTGACTACGATATGAAGAACGCGCATGTAGTAGTGTTCTATTTCATATCGGCTTTAGGTAGAGCTTACCTAAGGCTATTTTGATATGGAGGGAAAAGAATGGATCGTTTTTTTAAGTTAGGTGAGAACCAAACATCGATCAAACAAGAAGGGGTAGCTGGGTTAACAACATTCCTAGCAATGGCTTATATCTTGTTTGTAAATCCGCAAATACTTGGTGCTGCAGGAATGGATCAAGGTGCTGTGTTTGTAGCGACAGCGCTTGCAGCGCTTGTTGGTTCTGTCTTAATGGGTCTAATTGCTAATTATCCAATTGCGCTTGCTCCAGGAATGGGGTTAAATGCATTTTTTGCTTATACAGTTGTTATTGGTTATGGTATGTCTTGGCAAGCAGCACTTTTTGCAGTGTTTGCCTCAGGCGTTATTTTCGTTATTATAACGATTTTTAAACTACGCGAAATGATTATTAATGCAATACCTGAAGAATTAAAATATGCAACTGGTGCCGGAATTGGTTTGTTTATTGCCTTTATCGGTTTAAAGAATGCGGGAATTGTAGTGGGGGATGAGGCTACACTTGTCTCCATTGGCGATTTAACAACGCCAACAACGTTGCTTGCAATCTTTGGTATCATTGTAACGATTGTACTTGTTGTCCGAGGCGTTAAAGGAGCCGTTTTTTATGGTCTAGCCTTAACAGCTATTTTAGGCATTGTCACAGGAATTAATACCTTGGGTAATGGTGTGTTGTCAATGCCACCAAGTTTAGCGCCAACTTTTGGAGCGGCATTTGATGTTAGTTGGACAGAAGAGATTTTTACCCTACAAATGCTTATCGTCATTTTTAACGTTTTTATTTATTGTATTTTTTGATACGGCAGGAACTTTATTTGCGGTAGCCACACAGGCTGGATTTGTGAAAAACAACCGTTTGCCACGTGTCGGGCGCGCATTGTTTGCTGATGCAAGTGCTTCTACAATCGGTTCAATCTTTGGAACATCAACAACAACTGCTTATGTAGAATCAACATCAGGTGTTGCTGTAGGTGGGCGAACAGGGTTAACCGCGGTCTTTACTGGCTTGTTCTTTGCTCTTGCATTGTTCTTTTCACCATTGCTAGACGTCATCACAAATGAAGTGACAGCCCCTGCGTTAATTATCGTAGGTGTAATGATGGCTACTGCACTTCGTCATATTGATTGGGCAAAAATGGAGATTGCTATTCCCGTTTTCTTTACGGTTGTTACCATGCCACTTACGTATAGTATTGCGACAGGAATTGCGTTAGGGTTTGTTCTATATCCATTAACGATGGTTGTTAAAGGACGTGGGAAAGAACTTCACCCACTTATGTACTTATTGTTTATCGTATTTATTCTTTATTTAGGATTTTTATCTCATTAATGCATAGAATGCTTATAGAAGAGGAAAGGCCTGTTGATCGCTTATGCGGTCAACAGGCCTTTTTTATATTGTTATTTATAGTAGGAACGAGTAATTTTGTTTTTATATTGAAAAGGAATAAGGGCCGTAATCACTTGTTGTAATAGGCTTTTTATTGATTTTAAGTTCAGTTATCAGCCCTTTTTAAAATCGTTTCTAAAGTTTTTTTGAAAAACTTTAGAAAATCTATTGACGATTCGTGTTGAATCTTGGTATTATATCTAAGTCGCCAACACAACAGCGACAAG
>BAXC01000102.1 GCA_001310375.1 Bacillus sp. JCM 19041
TTTGAATCGATTCTATATCTTCCCGTTGGGCAACAAACAAGACCGCCGCTTCATACCTTTCATCAAGAACAATTTGTGTTAGTTCCTGAACATGCCTTGCTCCTCGTTTTGTTACTGCATCAGGAAAGTACCCTTTGTTATTCCGTGACAGCGTTACACTTTTCACTTCAAGCAAAAGCCTCCGGTCTCCCAATGCCAATAAAAAATCAAAGCGTGATTTATCAACTGTATACTCTCTACGTACCAATTCCCATTCTAAAAAAACCTGCAAGTTTTTGCTCAATAAGTGCCTCTTCCACAAGCTTATTAGCAACTGTTGTCTTTAAAGACACGCGCACTCCAGTATCCGTTTCACATAAAATAGCTGTCCAATCCGTTTTTCGTTTACCAGTTGTTGCTTTTTCTACCCAAATAATAGCTCCATCCACAAGTAATTCTTTTAGTCGACCCGGATCCGGCAAATGCGCTTCAATCATTTCTTTTGTATCTTCTCTTTTTAATAAAAGAATGAAACGATTTGGTCTTTCAATAAAATTCGTCTTAATTAATTGATTAAATTTCATCGGTCTCCCCCTTACTCCACCTCTATCTCTATTTCGGTAGTTACTCGATCAAAAAAGCTTTTCGCTTCCACTTCGCCTTTCCAAACATCTACCATGTCAAAACGTGCCTCTCCCTCATACAATCCTCCTTCAATATGATGAAAAAGAATATCCACAGATTGATCATCTTGAAATAACGATCCTATCACCGTTGCTTGATCGTATCCAACTCCTTTATCTGTAACGACAAATACTTGTAAATCAGTGGTTTGTCCCATTTTTACATCACTTTCAACAACATGTATTTCCAATTGGAGAGTCTCTTCAAATCCATTTATTGTTATCGTAAACCAAATAGCCGCAAAAAGCAGTACAAAGAGGCTAATCTGTTTTAACAATGCTGGTTGTGATGTTGTTCCCATCGACTAAGCTCCTTTTTAGAAACCAGTCTTGCCAGCCATTCTGCTAGTTAAACGAAAGACGCCCGTTAACGGGCGTCTTTCGTTATTGTTTATAAACTACATGGTAAATGTCATCACGCCGATCCCTCAATTGATTTACACTGCCTGAACGACGATGGCGACGTAAAATTTCTAAGTCAACATCACCGACAACAACCGTTTCAATATTTGGACTGCATTCGCCAACAATTCCATCGCGTGGAAATGTAAAATCAGATGGTGTAAATATACCTGATTGAGCATATTGAATATCCATGTTCGCTACATCAGAAAGATTCCCTACTGTACCAGAGATAACCGTATAAATCTGGTTTTCAATCGCACGTGCTTGAGAGCAGTATCGCACTCGTAAATACCCTTGTCGGTCGTCTGTGCAAAAAGGCGAAAAAATTATATTTGCGCCTTTATCTGTAGCAATTCTACCTAATTCAGGAAACTCTATATCATAACAGACTGAATCGCTATCTTTCCACAATCTGTATCAAATACTTTTACTTCGTCCCCACCACTGATTCCCCAGAACAAACGCTCATTTGGGGTAACATGAAGCTTGTACTGTTTTTCAATGGTGCCGTCACGGCGGAACAAATAACTAATATTATATATTTTCCCATCTTCTTCTACATAATGTGAGCCACCAATAATATTGACATTGTACTTAACAGCAAGCGTTGTAAATAGTTCAATATAATCCTCCGTGAACTCAGTCAAGCGACGAATTGCTCTACTCGGACTTTTTTCAGGTAGAAACGACAATAGTTGCAAGGTGAAGATTTCGGGAAATACAGCAAAATCGGATTGATAGCTAGCCGCTACATCTGTATAGTATTCGCATTGTATTGCAAAATCCTCGAATGAAGAGATTTTCTTCATTTCGTATTGAATCGTTGTGATTCGAACCGGGAAAGACGTTTTAAAACGGCGTTTTGGCGTAGAGGGTTGATAATCGATATTGTTCCATTCCATTAACGTCGCATATTTCATACTGGCTTTATCATCAGTCAAATAATTGGCATTTACTCGCTTCAGGGAAAAACCATTGATGACTTGAAACGTTAGAACTGGATCATAGATATTATGCATCGTTACTTCATCTACATATTCTCTTGGTGTATGTTTATCTGCGTACTTGTAATAGTTCGGAATTCTTCCGCCGATAATAATGCTTTTTAAATTCAACTCACGCGCTAGCTCTTTTCTTGCTTCGTACAAACGTCTTCCAATTTTCATCCGGCGATAGTCTGGGTGGACCATTACTTCTATGCCATATAGGTTATATCCGTCGGAATCATGGTTTGTTATATATCCTTGATCCGTGATTTCATCCCAAGTATGCTGGTCGTCATATTCATCAAAATTTATAATTAAACTTGAACAGGAACCAATGATTTGTCCGTCGTATTCCACACAGAACTGACTTTAGGGAACACGGATATATGACTTTTTAATTCTTCATATCGCCAAGGCTCCATATTCTGAAAGCAAAGCTCAGACAATTTAATAATATCGTTAAAATCTTTTTCCTCGATATTTCGAAGGATTATTTTTTTCTCAAATTTTGACACATCAATTTCTTTCATGGTGTATATCACCCCTTGTATATGAGTGTGTGAATCCATCCAGTAGTGTACCTTTTTTATTTGTTTTTGAATAGCACTTTGTCTATTTACTCGAATCTTTTAAGAAAGTTTCTCCATCCGGGAATAGCGAGCGCTTTCACAATCATATGTATAAACCTCATTTTATCTTATTCCATCTTGAAAGGGGTCGACGCTAGTGTCAGACTCGATTGCAGCGTTTTTATTGGCAGGCGGTAAAGGGGCAAGATTAGGGACATTAACTAAGCATACAGCAAAACCTGCTGTGCCGTTTGCCGGTAGATACCGGCTGATTGATTTTACGCTAACAAATTTAGCGAGGTCAGCTATAAAGCAAGTGACTATTCTTACTCAATATGAATCGCACACTCTTCATCGCTACGTCAAAGGTGGAGAGGCATGGAATTTAACAGCCACTTGCGCCCTCTCATCCACAGGAGGATATGCAGGAACAGCAGATGCAGTATACCAAAAACTCCAACATGTAAAGGAGCATGACTACGTGTTAATTGTTTCTGGTGATCATATTTATGAAATGGATTACCAACGAATGCTTAAAGACCATATACGCTTCAACGCAGACGTTACTATTGCTTTAACTGAAGTAACGATGAAGGAAGCACCTCGATTTGGAATTGCTGAACTTAATTCAACCGGAAAAATTATTGAGTTTATTGAAAAACCAATTCAGCCGAAAAGCCAGCTGGCATCAATGGGCATTTATTTATTTTCAAGACCTTACTTAGAAGAGATTTTAAAAGAAGATGCATTGAATCCCATGTCTTCCCATGACTTTGGAAAAGATATTATTCCACGAATGATAGACAAAAAATCTGCTTTATATGGCTACAAGTTCGAAGGGTATTGGCGTGATGTCGGCACCGTAGAGAGCTATTTCAGTGCTCATATGGATAAATGGAATGTGTCAGAATCGCCATTTTTTAGCCAATGTTGTGCAGTCATAAGCGAAGTTGCCACACCAATAGCGGACTTGTTTATTCAACATAGACATTCACGGACACAGCGTATCACTCATAGCGTTATCGATCCGTCTACTACACTAGGTAACCACCTTAGCATCTCTAAGTCACTACTCTTAGAAAATGCCCGAATCGGTAATTCTGTTTCACTTCACCAAATTATTGTCCCATCAGGATCCCACATCCCAGATAATACGACCTTAATTTGTTCAAGACCAACGATTTTCCATCCAACAATGCTCTCGCAATCAACTGTCGTTACTAGTTTACACAAAGGAGCTTTATAAATCATGAAAGTATCAGTTGTAGCAAGTGAATGTAGTCCTTTCTTTAAGACAGGAGGCCTAGCTGATGTTATCGGATCGCTTCCTGAAGCACTTTCACAGTTTGATTGTCAGGTGGAAGTACTTCTACCCCTTTTCCGCTCACAAGTACCATTACACCTTTCATACGTACAGACGTACTTGACCACAGTGAATTGGCGTACACATGAATGCTCTGTTTATGATTGGAAGCAAAACAATGTACGCTATCTTTTTTTGAACAAGACGACTATTTTAACCGGGGTCATTTATACGGGTATAACGACGAAGCGGAACGGTTCACATTTTTCACCCACGCTATCATCGACTACTACCTTTTGTGTGAAAATAAACCAAACATCGTTCATTGCCATGATTGGCAGACTGGGTTATTGCCCCTTTACTTAAAACAACACGAAGAACTTAAAGTGATGAAGTCCGTCTTTACGATCCACAACCTACGTTATCAAGGAATTTTTCCTAGTTCTATTTATAACGAATTGTTGGAGCTTCCAAGCAATCTCTACTCAACGGTTGAAATGGATGGTAACGTTTCATTTTTGAAAACAGCCATTATGGAAGCCGACCATTTAACAACTGTTTCTCCTACTTATGCAAATCAAATTCAATCATCAGAAGGAGGATTTGGCTTGCATGAGTTACTAGCCTCACGTGCACACACGCTTTGTGGCATAGTAAATGGTCTCGATCAAGTCAGCTATCAACCTGCTAGTGATCAGTCACTTGTTTATCCTGACAGTCCTTCTCCAGAGATGAAAAAAATCAATAAACGGGCGATTCAAATAGAACTAAACCTGCAGGTTGATAGTGAGATCCCGTTGTTTGCATTTATTTCAAGATTAGTAAACGACAAGGGTGTATCGCTTTTATTAGAAGCATTAAACAAAATCACCCCCCTTATCAACTCGCAATCCTTGGCAGTGGGGATCCGGATTTAGAACAAGCACTATTATCAAGACGAGCACCTCATATTTCAGTAGAAATCGGCTTTTTTGAAGAACGATCCAGACGTCTTTATGCAGGCGCGGATTTTTTAATCATGCCCTCTTTAAAAGAACCGTGTGGATTAAATCAATTGATCGCAATGCGCTATGGAACTGTACCCATTGTCCATGCCGTTGGCGGGCTAAAGGATACCGTAGTTCCTTACCAGCTATTTATATGAAGGTAACGGGCTAGTTTTTTCGAACGGACACCACAAAGAATTGGCTGATTTATTAAATGACGCTTGTTCCATTTATAATGATAAAGAGCACTTTTTACAGCTTCAGCAAAACGGTCTTCATACAGATTCCAGCTGGGACCAATCTGCTCAAGCCTATTACGAACTTTTCCACTCACTGCTTTTGTCCGATAAAGGAGGCCTTTATGGACTCATTGAAAATGCTCCTTCTTAAAGAAAGCCAAAAACAAAGTCTTTCCCTGCCAGAAGCTACAATAGAAGATTGGCACGATTTACTTTCCATTGTCGTTCAACAAAAAATCTCTCTAAACGAGTTCCTAAGGACACTTATGCTACTCAGTTGTTTTACTTTTCTATGGAATTCCTGCCCGGGCGTTTTTTAGGCAACAACCTGGATCATTTAGGTTGGCTTGATCAAGCAAAAGCTTTATTAAGCACATATGACATAGACCTTCATGACGTTTTAAATGCGGAAAGCGACCCTGCATTAGGCAATGGCGGACTTGGTCGTCTCGCATCTTGTTTTCTCGATTCAATGGCAAGTAAAAACCTGTTGGGACATGGAATGGGCTTGTTGTATGAATATGGATTATTTAAACAAGAGGTCCATTCAGGGCAACAAGTTGAATTACCTGATCAATGGAAACGTTCATCAAGTTATGAATGGAATAAAGAACCGGAAGCAGAATATACCGTTTCTTTTTGGGGGAATGTGCATCAGTACAGTAAAGGGGATCGATTTTTTTTCGAATATACAGAACAAGAGCATGTTCAAGCAAAGCTATACGCTATTCCTATAACGGGATTTTCGCAAGAACAAGTTAATCAATTGTATTTGTGGAAAGCTGATCCCGCCGCAATCGATCCTAGCTTAACTGCAGAGCAACAACTTTTAAAAAGAAAAAAAGCAACTGAAATTACCGAATTTCTATACCCTGACGATACTACTTCAGAAGGTATGATTCTCAGACTGAAACAACAATACTTCTTGTTTCAGCTGGAGCTCAACACCTTTTTTCACTTGCTCATCGTAATGGAGGAATTCGAAGATTCTTTGACCACTATCTCGTACACATTAATGATACTCATCCAAGTATGATCATTCCAGAATTGATGCGGCTCTTTATGGATGTAGAAGGACTTGGTTGGGAAGAGGCTTGGACGATTGTCAACAATAGTGTTCATTATACAAATCATACATTGCTTGCTGAAGCAATGGAAAAATGGCCGGTTGTACTTTTCCAACCATTATTGCCTAGAATCTATGAAATCATCGTAGAAATAAATGAACGTTTTTGTAGATCCGTATGGGATCATCATTCCGAGAAAAGAGACAAAATTTCTGATATGGCAATTATTTCATACGGGCATGTCCATATGGCTCATTTGGCCGTAATAGGCTCTAACAAGGTAAACGGTGTGTCCACACTCCATTCGCATCTTTTGCAAACAGAAGCATTTGCTGATTTTGCTCAAATGAACCTAAGAAATTCACTTCCGTTACAAATGGCATCACTCATCGGTTCTGGCTACATAGAGTTAACCCAGCGCTATCAAATTTGATCAAAGAAGCGATTGGTGATACTTGGTTGCATGAGCCGTCCGAACTAAAAAAACTTGCAGATTTTCAAACAGATACACTTTTTTTGAAAGAGCTCGCCAAAATTAAGCAAAGAAATAAGCAGTCATTGATTGAGACAACATTTGCTTTATCAGACACAAAAGTTGACCCTGAGTCATTGTTTGACGTTCATTGCAAAAGGTTACATGGATATAAACGTCAATTATTAAACGCTCTTTACATTTGGCATCTTTATACAGAATTACGTGAAAATCATGATCGTTTACCGTTTCCAAGAACATTTTTATTTGCAGCAAAAGCTGCCCCCGGCTACGTGTTTGCTAAAAAAGTCATTCAATACATTCATACAATTGCTTCCATTATTAATAAAGATTCTGCAATTCAAGGTAAACTGAAAGTTGTTTTTTTAGAAAATTACAGAGTCAGTCTAGCGGAACGGCTTATTCCAGCTGCAGAAGTCAGTGAACAAATTTCTTTAGCAGGTAAAGAAGCTTCTGGTACAGGAAATATGAAGCTAATGATGAATGGCGCTTTGACTATAGGCACGAGAGATGGAGCAACAATTGAAATGGCTGAACAAGCTGGAGAAGAAAATCTGTTCTTATTTGGTGCAAATGCTGCTGACACTAAAAAACCTTACTTTTCTCAATCGTATTATGATCACGATATAAGAATTAAGAACATCCTTCTACCATTGGTTGACGGCACATTTCCAGATAACGCCACTTACAGTGACTTATTTTATTCACTCATTCAAAACAATGACGAGTTTAGATTGCTTCAAGATTTCTCAAGCTATGTCGATGCGCATAAACAAATCGAGCTGCTATATGGAAAACCACTGTTATGGCAGAAAAAAAGTTTAGCGAACATTGCAGCTTCAGGTTATTTTTCAAGTGATAGAGCAATTGAAGATTATCAAGCCCGGGTTTGGACATCGATTTGATTGTTGTCACGTAAGTGGATTGCTCGTGTCGGGAAGTCAGTGAATACCCCTTCAACCTTCCAGAGAAATAATTGTTTCAAAGAAGCTGTATCATTAGTAGAAAATGTGCGAATATGAACACCTTGATCTTGCAATTCTGCCACAAGCTCCTGCGATGCATACCTTGCATTTATATGATACCCTCCAGCACCTAGATCCTGTAAATAGGCACTCGGGTTCCATATTGCCCCTTCAACAAGAGCGGCTGTTTCAAGCGCAGGATAGGCACGCTTGATCTTGTTAAGCAAGACATGGTCATACGAAGATATCGTTAAGCGTTCACCAAATACTGATTGATCAATATAAGGCAGGATGGACTTGATCAACTGGTTGTGGTCAAGTCCATATCCTTTGATTTCCATATTCAAACGCAATTGTCGATGTTCAATTGCCCAATCCAAAAATTCAGGAAGATCTGGAATTTTCTCTCGGGACTTATACATCTGTTTTGCAGCTGCATTTAGTTGCTTTAATTCACTCGCCAAATAATAAAAGACAGGACCTTGTCCATTGGTAGTGCGATTTACAGAACGATCATGGATAATGACTGGTATTTCATCTCTTGAGAGTTGTACATTAAATGTGACACCATCAGCCCCAGCTTTTACTGCCTGCTCAAATGCCTTCATCGTATTTTCTGGATAAGATCCCGAAGAACCCCTATGAGCAAAAATAAATGTACTCATTGACTTAGCCCCTTTTTTATCTCTCTTCAATCTTAAATCAGTCTTACTTGGAATGACCCTTTCTTTTCGTCCGCAAAATAAAGTGCAAACGTATCACCCTCTGCAATTGCGCCAACACCTTCAGGAGTGCCAGTAAACAACAAATCCCCTTCCTTTAACCCAAATTCTCTTTGGCATTCATCAAATATGTCACTAAAAGTAAATAGCATATGTTTTGATAATCCCCGCTGGACTTCGGCTTCATTTTTTGCGAGATAGAACGGAATGGTTTTACATTCTTCTTCACCAGGAAAAGGAAAGAATTCCGTTATTATTGCTGAGTTTCTAAACCCTTTCGCGCGTAGCCACGGATGTCCTTTCTTTTTTAATACTGATTGAACATCCCGTAAAGTAAGATCAATTCCAAGCGCCATTTCAACGATGGCATCTTTTAAAGAATCTCCAGCTTCAACATCTTTTCCAACTCTTAATACAATTTCAAGCTCATAGTGTATTTCACCTTTATTACTTGGAAAAGTCAGCGCGCTCCCATCCGCCATTGCTGCGGCGCTTTGTGGTTTTCCGAACAAGAGAGGTTCGCTAGGCACATCGTTTCCTAACTCCTCCGCATGTTTTGCATAATTACGACCAATACAATAAATGCTTTTTATTTCTGAAAGTTGTTCGCTCATTAAAATACACTCCATCCAAAACGATTTTATTTAATCCGTTTGCGCTTAAATAAGCCGAGTTTGTCTATCCGCCGCATCGCTTCTGTTAAAACATCAGCCTCTGCAAGCAAGCCTAAACGAATGTAACCTTCTCCGTATTCTCCAAATCCATCGCCAGGGGCACAAACAATATGTGCTTCTTCTAAGAGCAATTCACTAAACGACTTTGAAGTATGCCCTTCTGGAACTGGGAACCAAGCAAAAAACGAGCCTGATGGGCAAAGTGTCGTCCAGCCTATTTCTTTCGCTGCATCAATTAGGGTATTCCTACGAGATTCATAGAGTTTCACTAATTCATTCACTGTGTTTTGATCCGAGTTAAGTGCAACTTCTGCCGCTTTCTGTATTCCTCCGAAAATGCTGCAATGGTAATGATCTTGCAATTCTTCTAACATCGCAACAATCTGCGCATTCCCAACAGCAAAGCCAACACGCCAGCCAGCCATATTATAAAGCTTCGACATTGAAAACAATTCTACGCCTACCTCTTTGGCATGATTGCTTTGTAAAAAGCTAATCGGTTTTTTATCGTCGAATTGAATTGAACCATATGCAAAATCGTGAACAATTGGCACTTGATACTTTTGAGCGAGATGTACTGTCTGATCAAAAAAGCATGAGATGCAGTTGCTCCAGTTGGTTATTAGGATAATTGAGGAACATTAGCTTCGCTTTCTGCCATGTTGACTCGTTAATGTTCGTATAATCAGGCAAATACTTGTTTTCTTCCTTCAAAGGCATCGTACGAATTTCCGCTTCTGCAATAGCTAATCCTGAAAGATAATCTGGATAGCCAGGATCAGGCAAAAGAGCTAGATCCCCCTTATTTAATAAACATTGGCAGAGCTCCACAATTGCTGTCTTTGTTCCTGGTACAATTGCCACCTCTGTTTCAGGATCAATCTCAACATTATAATACTTCTTATAATAATCAGAAACGGCTTCTTTTAAGAAAGAATAGCCTCTAAACGGTCCATAACGATGAAATTCTAAATGATCACTCGCATTTTTTAAAGCGTCTGTGATAAAGGAAGGTGTTGGCTGGTCATGATTTCCTTGCCTAATTGAATCACATCATCATATTCGAATGCTTTTTGCTGAGCTTTTTTCACAAGGCTTGCAAAAATTGTTTTGGTAATAAATCAATTGCTCTCGATTGTTGAATTTCCATTAAATCCCCTCTTATTCTATCAGTTTCTTAAAAAGCCTTGGTTCATTAAGAATTGATCCATGTGCGAACGTTTTCTTTCTTTAGTATAAGCAGCCATCCCTTCTGACCAACCTAATGTTCGTTTCCCCTTCGTCCGCTTCGTATAATAAGCGCTAACTAATTGATCGTAGTCCACAATCGCTTCTGCATTATTTTCATTATAGTGATCGTGATGAACTACAACCTCCTCTGGAAGTCTAGGTTTTTGATCGATGTTTTGATCAGGGTATCCAATTGCCATTCCCATTACTGGAAATGCGTATTTAGGTAAACCAATCAGATCGCAGACTGCTTCTGGATTGTTTCGAATGCCTCCAATCATGACCCCACCTAGTCCTAACGACTCGCTAGCTAGCAACATGTTTTGGGCCAGAAGTGAAGCATCAACTGTACCTACCAACAACTGTTCAGCGCCTCCAACATCAAACGTAGTACCATGTTTTCTGCTCGCCATTTCATGGCGAGAATAGTCAGCACAGATGACAAAGAAAACTGGGCATTGTTCAACCCAGCTCTGACCACCAGATAACTCCGCTAACTTCTTTTTCTTCCCCTGATCACGAATGACAACAATCGAATATGCTTGTACGTGGTTTGATGTAGACGCCCAGCGAGCCGCTGTCGTTATTGTTTGAATCTGATCTTCAGATAACGCTTGTTCTTTAAATGAGCGAATAGACCGGTGCTCACTCATTAATTTAATTACTGCATTGTTGTCCATGTTCACACCAACCTTATGTAAGATACTAATAGTGTACTAAAAATACAGACAAAAAGAAAAATAATGGTCTTTCTTCTTTTACATAAACATGGCATAATTTAACAATAATCAGTAAATGGAGGATCGTTTATGAATAATCAAATAGAAGATCAAAAACGCATAGTTTCATTAGATGTAATGCGTGGCTTTGCTCTACTCGGTATATTATTAGCTAATAGTTTGGCTTTTCAATTTGGGATGCTTGGCACTTACGAGCCGGTAGAGGGAATGTATCAGCTGGGTGAACTTGATAAATGGACTCATTTTTTAATTCGCTTACTTGTTGACGGTAGTTTTGTTACTTTATTTTCGTTCTTATTTGGGTATGGAATGGCTTTACAAAAATCAAGAATCACAAATTATACACCGATTTTCTGGAGACGTACTTCATTATTGCTCTTATTCGGTTTGTTACATCTCTTCTTTATTTGGCGTGGCGATATTTTATTAAGTTATTCCTTAGCCGCCATGGTTTTGTTCGCATTTCTTTTTTTATCAACTAGACCACTTTTAATTAGTAGCATTATCTGGTTTCTTTTTATGTCTTTATTTGTCCTTGTACCTGACATCGGAAATAGTCCTGCGCCTTACTATTATCTTGCCGAACAAAACGTTATTGCTGAGGGTACTTATATCGACCATATCCTTTTGCGTCTGACCCACGACCTGCTTGGAATTAGTGCAGGAAATGGATTTTTATTTCTTATAGGTGAGTTTGTGTATCAATTTAACACTATTCTTGTGGTCATGCCTATGTTTTTACTAGGTGCGTACGCAGCCAGAAGAAAATGGTTTGTAGCTCCGAGTTTGCATTTACGATTATTTAAAATTTGTCTTCCAATTGCTTTAATTATTGGCATTGCCGCTAAATTCCCAAATGCCATTACGGGTGGTTCTAATACTCAGCTCGAATCACTTTCCGCCTTAATTGGTGCTCCTGCCCTTGCTCTTTTTTATGCAGGAATAATTGCACTTATAATTGACAAAACAGGGCCGAAGCCATTCGCTCCGTTGGCAGCTGTTGGAAGAATGGCATTTACAAATTATATCTCTCAATCAGTATGTTTTTACTTTCTTTTTTTACGGATATGGTTTAGGTTTCTTTAGTGAACTAGGTATTTTCTATGGCGCATTGTTATCGCTTGCTTTTTTTACTGCTCAAATAATAGCAAGCGTCATTTGGCTACGCTGGTTCAAGATGGGTCCACTAGAATGGCTCTGGCGCGCTGGAACGTATTTACGTTTACCTAAAATGAAACGAGAAGATTGATATAACCCATTTGTTTAAAATGGCTTGCCACTTTAAATTAAACTACAAATGAAATAGCCCTCAAACATTAATCTATAATTATTTGAGGCGTTTTTTATGTTATAAATGTTCCTTTTAAAAGCCAATCTTCCTCATTACGAAACATGCTTAGATGCATACATACTGCTTGCTGCTTTGTCTGCGATAATAATAACATTTGCATGTTTATTAAGAACGGATGCTGGAAATTCTTCTGTTATTTCACCATCCATGAGCTTGGCAAACGCAAGTGCTTTTGACTGTCCCGAAACAAGCAAAACAATTTCTTTCGCTTCCATGATTGTTGCAATCCCCATTGTGATCGCTTTAGTTGGGACGCTGTCTTTTGTTGTAAAATAACGAGCATTTGCTTCTCGTGTTTCATTTGTTAACTCAACAAGATGAGTACCTGTCTCGAAAGGTGTACCAGGTTCATTAAATCCAATATGTCCATTCGCACCAATACCGAGCAATTGAACATCAATACCTCCACCATTTTTTATTAACCGATCATATCGATTGCACTCATCATGTAAGTCAACCGCTGTTCCATCAGGTAAATGAGTCTGTTCTTTTGGAATATCTATTTTGGTAAACAAATGTTGTTCCATATAATAGCGGTAACTATTTGGATGTTGTGGCAACAAACCTACATACTCATCCAAATTATACGTGTTTACATGTGAGAAGGATTGTTTGCTTTCATTTGCTTTCTTAGCTAACCGTGTATACGTTTCTTCCGGTGTTCCTCCAGTCGCTACCCCTAATGAGAGCGCATCTGCTTCTTTTACTCGCTGAAACAACAGATTTGCTGCCACTTCACTCATTTCCTCATAGTCTTTTACTTGGATAACACGCATTAACGTCCTTCCTTTCTAAAGGCTTCTTTACCTCTGCAAAAAGTTAAAATAATTTCCCCGTTTCCATTAATTACAGTAAAGTCTGCGTCTTTCCCTTCTTCGATCGATCCCTTCTTTTCTAACACTCCTGCTTTTTTGGCTGGATTATAAGATGCCATTTGTATTGCATCTTCTAGGGAACAACCAGTAAACGCAAGCATATTCGCAACCGCATCGTTCATTTTTAAAACAGATCCTGCAAGTGTCCCATCATTCGTAAGTGTTGCTTTATTTTTCTCGACGTTAACTTCTTGCCCGCCCAATTCGTATCTACCATCAGGAAACCCCTTGGCTCTCATCGAATCAGTAATAAGTAAACACCGATCTGTCCCTTTTGTTTTCCATGCCAACTTAACCATTTCTGGATGGATATGAATGCCATCAACAATTAGTTCGATATCCACTTCATCCAATAACAAGGCAGAACCAGCTACGCCAGGCTCTCGATGGTGCACCCCGCTCATACCGTTAAACATATGTGTCACTTGATTTGCACCTGCTTCTATTGCAGCTACCATCGTTTTGTAATCTGCATCCGAGTGACCAATTGATGGATTAATCCATTTTCTTGCATGAATCGGGTGAGTTCTACGCCTTGTGTGATTTCTGGCGCATATGTCATTTGTTTGATCATGCCCTTCCCGGCTTTTATCCATTCAGTTAGAAGCGAAAAAGAAGGGTCCATGATATATTCGAGTGGTTGTGCTCCTTTTTTCGATTCATTAATAAAAGGTCCTTCAATATGAATACCTACAATTTCCGCCTCTCCCTCTGACTTTAAAAAGGAAACAGAATTTGCAATTGCTTTACTTATCGCTTGCGGCTCCATCGTAATTGTCGTTGCAAGAAACGACGTTGTCCCTTCTGCTGGTAGCTTGGCCGTCATAGTTTGCACCGCTTCTTCTGTACCATCCATTACATCCGCTCCGTAAGCTCCATGTATATGCAAGTCAATAAAGCCTGGAATAAGAATCTCGTCAGACATTAAAGCAATGACAGTTGTATCATCATCAATGTAACCCTGCCATCCCCTTCTCCTACTTTCAAAATCTTGCTTTGATCAATTGCTATAAAACGTTTAAAAAAACGCTTTTCTCCTGGAATACCAGTAATTAGCTGCTACATGTAACAACTACATTTGCCATAAACGCACTCTCCTTAATCCATTCTCATAACATTAGTATACGACCTAGTTGTTTAGTTGTCTATACCAATCACATGAGGTCAAAAATATGGTATACTTTTTTTACTATTTATTTCGGAGGCTAAAGCATGATTAATAAGCAATCACCTATCCCTATTTACTTTCAAATAGAGGAATTAATCAAGAGGCAAATAGCCGACGGAGTGCTCAAACCTGGCGAAGCGCTTCCATCAGAAAGAGAACTTGCAGACCAATACGAAATTAGTCGCATGACTGTACGCCAAGGCATCAGCAACCTTGTCCAACAAAATAAACTCTACCGCGAAAAAGGAAAAGGGACTTTTGTATCGTGGCCTAAAATAGAGCAGCCACTTTCAAAAATGACAAGCTTCACTGAAGATATGAAGAACCGCAAAATGGTTCCAGGATCTCTCTTACTTGAATTTGCAACCACTCCAGCGAATAAGAACATTGCAACCATACTTGAAGTGAGTGAAGGCACTTCGGTTTATGCGATAAAACGCGTCCGCTTAGCTGATGAATTACCTATTGCATTAGAACATACGTATATAACGTGTGATTTGGCACCTCATCTATCTGAAGAAGTGTTACACTCCTCACTTTACGCTTACTTTGAACAGGACTGTGGCTATTCAATATTTGAAGCTGAACAAACAATTGAAGCAGTCCTTGCAACCGAGGAAGACGCCCGCTTTCTTGAAACTCAAATAGGTTCCCCGTTGCTCGCCATTAGGCGACAAACAAGATTAGAAGATAATCGGGTGCTTGAAGCCGTTTATTCTCATTACCGTGGTGACAGATATCATTTTGTTACAAGGATGACAAGATAAAAGCAGGCTGGATGATCCAGCCTGCTTTTATTATGAACTAATGTAATCTCCGCCATTTATATGAATAGCTTGTCCAGTCATATACGAAGAATCGTTAGAGGCAAGCAATACATAAGCACCTACAAGTTCACTCGGTTGACCTGGTCGACCCATTAATGTTTGTGATCCAAATTCATTCACCTTCTCTTCATCAAATGAAGCCGGAATAAGTGGCGTCCAAATGGGGCCAGGTGCAACACTGTTTACTCGGATGTTTTTTGGTGCCAAAGATTGAGCCATTGACCTTGTGAATGCGGTGATCGCGCCTTTTGTACTTGTATAATCAATTAATGAGACATTTCCACGGTAGGCATTAATGGATGACGTATTAATAATCGCACTACCTGGTTGCAAGTAATCCAAAGCGGCTTTTGTAAAATAGACGTAGGAATAGAAGTTTGTTGAAAATGTATGATGAAGTTGTTCTGCTGTTAGTTCGCGCAAGTCATTAACAGGATATTGCTCTGCTGCGTTATTGACAAGGATATCAAGACTTCCTAATTCCGTAACTGTGCGCTCAACGCTCTCTTTACAAAAAGACTCCTCTTTAATATCGCCAGAAATTGTAATGCATTGAACACCTTCTTGCTCAACACGTTCTTTTGTTTGTTCAGCATCTTTATGTTCATCCAAGTAGACAATTGCGACGTGCGCGCCTTCTTTTGCATATCCAACTGCAACAGCTCGACCAATTCCTGAATCACCACCAGTAATAAGCGCTACTTTTCCTTTTAATTTGCCAGATCCTTTATATGAGTCATCTTCAAAGATTGGTAGAGGGTCCATTGCAGCTTCATTACCTGGCTGCTTCCTTTGCCTTTGGGGTGGAATACCATCTGTTAAATAATTACTTATATCCATTATTCATTTCTCCCTTCATGCAATCTGTCGATAATGATGGTATACCTCAAACATAAGG
>BAXC01000103.1 GCA_001310375.1 Bacillus sp. JCM 19041
TAGGAGCTCCGATCTTAATTTTACTCGCCATTCGAATGAAAGTGCGTTCATTATGAAAAAGACAACGATTGATTTTATTATAAAGGGCAGGCGTCAAAGACGTCGCGATATATCCTTGTTACTGTTTTGCTCACGTTACTCGCCTTTGCGCTGTGCTGCGCGATGCTCATGCTTGGGAGTACATACTACCCGGCAAAAGAAGTGCTTAATGCGCTGTTTGGTGAACCACAGGGTGGAGCAGATTTTGCAATAAATACGATCCGTCTGCCTAGAATGCTAGCTGGTCTATTTGCCGGATTTGCACTTGGTCTTGCAGGAAACACGTTTCAGACGATGTTACGCAATCCTTTGGCAAACCCCGATGTTCTTGGAATTACTTCCGGTTTAAGCGCTGCAGCCCTATTTTGCATCCTTATTTTGCAAACAAGCAATACGGTTGTATCAATTGCATCGGTCATTGCCGGACTGGTAACAGTCATACTTATCTATGTGTTATCAAAAGGAAAGACCTTTTCTGTCGGTCGCCTCATTTTAGTTGGGATCGGTATTCAGGCGATGCTTAGTGCTGTTATTTCCTATCTTCTAATGGTTGGTGCGCAAGAGGATATTGCGACTGCGCTCCGATGGCTTAGTGGGAGTCTTAATGGTTCGCAGATGAGCGCGCTCCTCCCGCTTATCGTAACCGTACTTGTTTGTGCGCCTGTCGTCATTTTACTGGGGAAACATCTTAGCCTATTGGAACTTGGCGAACAAGCGGCATCTTCTCTAGGTTTGAATACAGATAAAACGAGAATGTTGCTCATCTTGGCTTCCGTCTGCATGATTGCTCTCGCTACGGCAACAACGGGTCCTATTGCCTTTGTCGCTTTCTTGTCGGGGCCAATCGCCAAACGATTAGTCGGAGTTGGCTATTCAAACGCTCTTCCAGCAGGTCTGGTTGGGATGAATCTAGTACTAGCCGCAGATTTAATTGGGCAATTTGCTTTTGTAACTAGGTTCCCAGTTGGTATTATTACTGGTCTTCTCGGAGCACCATTCTTGCTTTACTTACTCATCCGTATGAATCGAAAGGGTAGTTTATAATGACAGCGACACACAGATTTGAAACCGAACATATTATAGCCGGATATGATCGTAAAACGATTCTCGATGGGATCAGCATCGTGATTCCCAATAATCGAATAAACGTCATTATTGGTGCAAATGCATGTGGGAAGTCAACGCTTCTTAAAACAATGGGGAGGCTGATCAAGCCTGAATCAGGAGCGATCACACTTGATGGGAAGGCGATTAGCCAAATTCCCCCAAAGAAACTCGCACGCGTTCTGGGTCTCCTGCCACAATCACCGATCGTTCCAGAAGGAATCTCTGTTGCGGATTTGGTTGGACGAGGAAGGTTTCCCCACCAATCCTTGCTTACAGGTTGGACGAAAAAGGACTATGAAGCTGTGGCAGAAGCGATGGAAATGATGAAGATTACAGAGCTTGCGAATCGAAACATCGATGAGCTCTCTGGTGGGCAACGGCAGCGCGTTTGGATCGCGATGGCGCTAACCCAGCAAACGGACATCTTATTTCTAGATGAACCAACAACCTTCTTGGATATAACGTATCAAGTAGAAATCTTAGATTTACTGACGGACTTGAATCGGAAATACGGAACGACGATTGTGATGGTTCTCCACGACATTAACTTGTCTGCACGGTATGCAGATTACATTTTTGCCCTTCGAGAAGGGAAGCTTATTGCAGAGGGAGCACCTTCTAAAGTCATTACAAGTGAGCTCGTTAAAGAAGTCTTTGATCTTGATTGTTTAGTGATTGATGACCCGGTTTCGCATACTCCGCTCGTTGTACCGAAAGGGCGGTATCATGTGTATTAGCCACAAACAAAGGGAAAATGACGCTAAGTCATTTTCCCTTCCTTTTTACCTCTCCTCTTTCCTCACGTTATGCAGCCATGCTTGATCTTCATCCATCATTTTCTTTGCAGCCACAACAGTAAGGACTTGAATAACAATAATGGGGATCCCCATAAGTCCCGAAAGCACCTCGAGCGGAGCTAGACCACCAATATTCATTAATGTGAGTGCAAGTACGGTAATAACCAACGCCACAAAAATACGAAGGCGACTTGAAGGGGGGGTCTTGCTCATGTCTTCTTTAGACATGTAGGTTGCAATCGTATAGGTCGTTGAGTCGAGTGTTGTTACTAAGAAAATCGTGGCGATGATAATAAATACAGCGATTGTGATTGCTGGAATTGGTAACGATGCTAGAATCTGGGGGACAGCAGAGACCGGTTCTTCATTGCGAACAATATCTAAAACAGGAACATCTCCATTCACAAAACGTTCAACACCAAGTCCACCTAGAATACCTGTCGCTAGCCAAGACAATAGCGTTGGTGCCAATAAATAAGTTAAAATCATTCTTTAATCGTTCTTCCTTTTGAGACAACCGCTGCGAATACACCATGTAGCATCGCCCAGGTGGCGTTATAAGCAAACCAAAAAATCGTATGGTTTTCGATATGGCTACCGCCTTCTGTTCCAAGAGCATTTGTATAAAGTGAGAAATCGATATAACTTGAAAACAGCTGGCGAACCGAATCCGTAAAGAAACTTAAAATGAAAACGCCTGGACCAATGATTAAAATAAAGAGTGCGAAAATGCCGGCGAGATACATATTCAATGTACTCAGCCGTTTAATTCCTTTATCAAGCCCGACATAGGCACTAAATGTAAAAACAAGCACCCAGACAAGAGTGACAACCATCGTTAATAAAAAGGTCACTTCAATATTAAACAATTCTGCTAGGTTCTCCGTCACAATTGGTGTTCCAAGTCCTAATGTAACAGCGGCTCCAGCAAGAATAGAGACTAAAAACAATGTATCTAATACAATGCCGCCAAATCCATCAGTGAATTTATCTCCAAATAGGACGCGGCTAGCTTCGGAAATGCGCATTTTAGGTTTTTTCGTACGTGTAAAAGATAGCCCATCGCCGGTGCTGCCATAACAAAAACGGCAAAGGTTTGAAAGCTCCATAAAAACATACTGTAGGCATTTCCCACTAATAATGAATCCATTGATTCTGGTTCTAAACCGAAAGGCGGATCGATAGCGACTTCACTCCATTGCACCATCTGTCCGCATTAATGTCGCCCCGACTCCCATCGCGACTAATATGGAAGCATACTCAAATAATGTGTAACGCGGTTTTTCGGCAGGGTTTCCTAAAACAACTTTTCCATACTTGGAATAAGCCAACAATAATCCAGCTGCAACAATGAATAGGGCATACCATAAATAACCCCACGCAAATAGATGTACAAGTGTATTAAAAATTTGATCTAATAATTCTATTGATTCGTTTGTATACATAGCAAAAAGGATGCTTACAATTGCGATTATCATAATAGAAGGAACAACAATTCGTTTTTCTATGACCCCTTGTTTGCTTTTATTCTGTTTCATCAAATTCACTCCATTTTTAAAATACTTGTTTTTAGTACCCGTCAGAAATGTGGCTGAAACATGAACCAAAGAACCAGCGTGCGTTACTTTTTTCCTGTATTTACTGTATAGATGCATGAAGGTTCGTTTCAAAGGGTAAAGAGGAACTACATTATTTAAAAAGGAGATTGATATAAGAGTGGCGTATCGTATGAAAGTATACGTGGTAGGAAGGGACAAACCTGTGTTTGAATCGGAAAGAGAGGATGATATTAAAAAAGCAGTGAGATCAATCGATGATTCCTTATCGAATAACACATTTGTTTCATTTGGGATGATGGGAGAAGAAGAGGTCATTGTACGTTCAAGTAACGTTACTCACTTTGAGGTTATGGATTTAACTAAAGAGTAAGTACAAAAACAATTGGAATCCTCTAGAATTATTTTGTAAATGGATTTAGGATCATTGAATGACCATAGTATAGAGGCAACCAAAGATAAAGAGCTGCATGATGCGGCTTTTTTATCGTATATGGAATGGGACAAGGCATGGTTTACTGAAATCCTACAAGTAGACTAATTGTTGCCGAAGTCATCTTTATACGATACGAAACGAGTCTGCTCAATTACGTTTGACAGATAGGGAGAATGGAAAGGATAGTGAGAAAACTTGGTTGCCTTTAAATGAATTTGATGAGGGCGCTTACATATATAAAGTTTTTACGAAAGTGTTTAGAAAGATGGGGAGAGTTCTGACTTGTCCTCTATCTATTAACAAAATAGCTAAGTGAAAGGAGAGATCGATTTTATGGGAAAATCTCTGAAGCAAAAACAATTCACCTATTCTCGTCGGAATTTTTGGTCAGGATTTTTATTTGGGCTTGGTTTAGTCGCTTTTATTGATGAGGTAGTGTTCCACCAATTGCTCAATTGGCATCATTTTTATGATCGATCCACCACGCAAATTGGCCTCATTTCTGATGGCATCTTTCATGCGTTTAGTTGGTTTGCAACCGTTGGTGCGTTATTTATGTTCGCTGATTTAAGGCGGAGAGGAGCATGGTGGGGGAAGCGTTGGGTAGGTGGCTTGCTGCTTGGTGTAGGTTTGTTTAACTTATATGATGGGCTCATCCAGCACAAATTATTGCAGCTTCACCAAATTCGCTATGGTGTGAATCTTCTTCCCTATGACTTAACTTGGAACATTCTTGCCGCGGTGATTGCAATCATTGGTGGAGTGATCGTTTATCAAACACAAAGAAAAATGAAGGCGAAGAGGAGTGAAGTAGGATCATGAGTCATCATCATCACGGCGAAGCACATGCTGCTCACTCAATCGATTTCCTTCCGCAAGTCCTATTAGGTATGCCTTTTGTTATTGGCATCATTCTATACGTTATGGCGGTGATCTTGTCGAAGCGCAAAGGGAGGTCTTGGTCAACATACCGCACCGTTTTATGGGTAGTGGGTAGTTGTTTGTGTGTCATCACTGTTGTGAATCCGATGGCGGCGGTTGCCCATGAGAATTTTATTGTTCATATGTTTGGTCACTTGCTTCTAGGCATGCTTGGTCCGTTATTAATGGTATTAGCTGCTCCGGTGACACTGCTTTTACGGTCTTTGTCGACAAACGACGCTCGAAGTGTAACGGCTGTTTTAAGAAGCAAACCTTTCCATATCCTCTCGAACCCGGTTGTACCTGCTTTATTGAATATAGGTGGACTCTGGCTTCTGTACACAACTAATCTGTTTCATTTAATGGAAACGAATATGTGGATCCATGTGCTTGTTCATTTACATGTCTTTCTAGCGGGTTACTTTTTTGCAGCGATGCTGTTATATATCGATCCAATCCCATACCGCTATAGTTATCTCTATCGCTCATTGGTACTCGTATTTGCCTTGGCGGGACACAAAATTCTGTCTAAATACATCTATGCTTATCCTCCAGAAGGCGTCCCAAGGGTGGAAGCAGAAGCTGGTGGGATGCTGATGTACTATGGTGGGGACGCGGTAGATGTGATTATTATTAGTATCCTCTGTTACCAGTGGTATAAATCAACCAGACTAAGGGAGGCTGTTATCCAATAAATAGGTAGAGGCGTTGAAAATAAGCAAGTAGGAAGGATAAAATCGTCCTCATTGATTTTACAGATAATCGATGGATTTGCTGAAAACAAATCAAACCAAGGTTTAATCCTGCAGACTTTCTGCAAGCCTCTTAATCGTTGTTTTAGCATTCTCTGCAAACTCAACAGAGGCATCATAGTACATTTGTCCATCTTTAATAAGAGAGAAATCTCCAATGCAAATCGTTACGAACGTTTTGTCGTCTTTAGCTTTAAGATTGTAATGGTAAGCTACCTCTCCCTCATTAGGTTTCATTTCCCATCCAGTGCCTAAAAGCGCAATGACTAATTCCTTTTCTTCATCTGCTTTAATGATCTTGGTGATGGATTGCTCTCCATTTGGAAGGTCCCAGATCACCTTACTTCCAACCGTCATACGTTCTTTTGGGTAATCTTCAGGCAGCTCGTCCCATTCAGCAACGTATTTAGGATTTACAAGAACCTCCCATACATGAGCGGGTGAAGCATGAATGACTATTTCGGTACGGACTGATCGTTCGTTACTCATGATTTTAAATCTCCTTTCACGTTGGCATGTATGTCGTTCAATCACTTTTCCTTACATAGCTTAACAGAGAACACACGAATGTGCATTCCATGTTTAAATTAAATTCTGTCCATAATTGAGAATCAAGTATTCTAATCCGAAATACCTGATCCAATAATTTCAAGAGTAACGTCTACATCAATTGGGATATGAGGGTATAGTCGCTCCCACTCCTTTATGTTCAAATGTCTAATTTGGCTTCTAACTCGATCACCAATGCCCAAAGGTCAATTCCTAGTTCCTGAAAGGTTGCGATTAGTGTTGTCATATGTTCTTTAAGTTCACGTATGCCAGCTTCTTGTATTTTGTGTAGATTCCTTTCCTTTGACGTATCAATTTGTTCTTTCTCACTTACTAAGCCTGTGATGTCAACGTGAATGCCAACGTGAATGCCAGTGTTATCTTCGTAAATCTCATACGATGGCTTTGCGCTAACGCTCTCTACACTGACGTGTGTATCAGGATCGACTTGAATGATATAGTAGCCCCCTCTGAATCGCTCGTATAACAATTTAAAGATAGAAGCTTCCTTGACGTCCAATTGGTGAACCAGCACATCGTCCTTAAATAAAGCAAGTCCAATGACGAAAACCCGATCCTTTTTCTTATCCATTATCGGTAAAAACAGATCCATTCCATCTCCGTAGTATTGGTATAGAACAGTGTGTAAGTTCGTTTCAGGGAAGATATCCTTGTTGCTTTCTTCCATCAATTCATTTAAATACTCAAACACAGTAATATCCAAGTTATAATCTCCTGAAAGAATCTCTAAGGATGTTTCTTCTGCGATTGCCAAGTGAATATCCCGTCCGATCATCGAGTCTCTTTCAAGCGTATTAATAAAATGGTAAATTCCTTGTTCAGCAAGTTCTTTATTCATAAGCAATAATCCGATTCTACCTTCAACCAGCGTTTTTGACGATTCGGTTTGAATTTTCTTTCGGATCATGCGAGAGGTTTTTCCAGTAGCTGTGAAGATTTCACTCTCAGGTAAGGATTCTTCTCCTGGAAGAGTGATTTGGGTTCCTGCTACACCGCGGAATTCTTCTTCATTTACATAATCGTAGCCAAGAGCTTGGATTAATTGGATCTCTTCAATCACTTTTGTTTTTGGCATACAGCCCCCGAGACAGAAAAGACAAACGCCAAGTAGGATTAGTTTGCTTCTCATCTTTTTTTCCTCACTTTATATAGAATCGCTTGAATGATGAAGAGAAACGGAATATAGGCATAAATCGTGTAAAACCCGATGGCCGATGCAATGTCATTTAAACGGTCGATGCTGTCTCGTTCCACAAAGAGAAGAGAGCACCCAAAGATAATCAATGTGATGATTCTTAAAGCTGTTCGTTGTGAGACCGGAAAGGTTCGCTTGGCCGTACGACTAGCCGCCCATAACCCAATAGCAAGATTGGAAAGAACAATAAAAAACCAAATCGAAAGACCAATGTATTCGAATCTTTCTACGACAGCAAGGTCGACGATTTTCCAACTTGTTAAAGTAGGCCATATCGTGTTTGCGAGTTGGTTTTGATTGTAATAGACAAGACTTGTTAATAGTGTGAAAAGATAGGTAAATACTGTAAAAGCGACTCCGGCTTGGGCCCATTTATGCGAGGTAGGCGCTTTTTTTAGAAAAGGATAAATCATAAAGATGACTCCGAATCCTAAATAATTTAAGGTCATCGCTTTGCTTGCTAACATGATTTCTTGAAACGAGTGTTCCATCACGGGCAGTAAATTATAAACATGTGCGTGTTGCAGCATAAAAAAATGAGAAAAAAATAACGGTAACCCTATAAAGAAGCTCAGGACGCTTATACCAACAACTACACGCAATCCACCACTGACAAAGGAATAGATGAGAATGAGAAAGAGGGCGGCGAAAACCCAAAGGTAGACATCTTCAAACATCCATACTTGGATGACTTCAATGTAAGTTCGTAAGACAACGAGGACAAAAAGACTGTAATACAAGATAAAATAACTATTTACGATCGTTCCAATGAATGGACCAAATAAATCTCTTTGGATCGCAACCAAATCGCCTCTCCCTTTATTCAATATGTGATAGCAGATCCACAAGAGAATGTGTATGGAAAGTCCCGATATCAAGACGGCTACCCAAGCATCTTGTCCTGCATGTTGAGTGAGAATACGTTGGAAGCCGAGGATGCCAACAGCAATCTGCATTCCGACGAGTATATAAAAGGAAAAAAAAGGGGAGACCTGTTTGGATTCCTCTATCTGCTGTAAATGCTTCATTGTGGTATCCTCCTATTCCTCGATATCGCGACGTTTCTTTCTTTCATAATGTGGATTACTGCGATTCTTTTGTTGACTTCGCAAAGAAATTGGGCGTTGCCATTGTAAGTTAAATGGCAGACGGAAGAATGCATCTTTAAAATCAGTCGTGCGCAATGGATAAATGGGGCTCAAATAGGGTCTACCTAAAGAAGTAAGCTTGAGCAAGTGACCTAATAAGAACGCAAAGCAAATGGCGACACCCAAAAAGCCAAGCCATTGAGCGAATAGAATAAACGGAAAACGGATTAATCGAATCGCGTTACTCATCTGATAAACGGGTGTAGTAAAGGAAGCAAGGGCTGTGAGGGCGACCACAATAAGTAAGACATTGCTTGTTAAACCAGCTTCGACGGCTGCCGTTCCAATAACGATCCCGCCAACAATCCCAATGGTTTGGCCGATTTTCGTTGCAGTCTTGCTCCGGCTTCTCTAAGCAATTCGATGACCAGTTCCAATACAATTGCCTCCACTATTGGAGGTAAGGGAATTCCGATTCTTGACGAGACGAGCGTGTCCAATAATCGGCTTGGAATCATTTCATAATGATACGTTACGATTGAAACGTACAGCGCGGTCGAAAGCGTGGAAAAAATAACAGCCACTAATCGAATGAGACGAAAGATGGAAGCGAGTGGCCAAGCGATAAAGTAATCTTCAAAAGCAGAAAAGAATTCAATAAGTGTTGTAGGGCCTGTTAAAACTTGTGGAGAGCCATCAACGATCATGACAACCTTTCCTTCAGCAAGTGCACTGGATACACGGTCCGGTCTTTCCGTATCAATTAATTGAGGGAAAGGAGAAGATGAATGGTCAGAGATCATTTGAGCAATGAAAGAACTATCGGCAATCTGATCGTATTGAATATCTTTGATTCGTTGAATAGCTGTATCCACATTTGCTGTATCAGCAATTCCTTTTATATGAAGGATTGCGATCCGCGTATTGCTTAAATCTCCAACTTTGACCTCATCGACAATTAGCGTTGAAATCGGAAGCCGCCTGCGAATGAGGTTTAAATTTAGGTTAAGTGGTTCAACAAAAGCATCTTTCGGACCAACAACACTAAATTCCACTTCTGGAGCGGAAATGGATCGTGTCTCACTAAAGAGAGCAGGATGGAGAGAACTTCATCAGGATTTATTCTTGAACGTATAAGGACATGTCCTAGCATTAATGCTTCTTCCATTTTTGACACTGCACTGAGAATCTTTGTATCCCCTACTGGAATGTCTTTTTTAAGGTCAAGTAACGTTGTATTTTCTGGTTTTTTTAAGTAAAGGAGAATTTCATCGTGAACCAACTCAGGTTTAATAAGGGTTTCTATGTAATAGACGTGGTAAGGATTATCTTCAGTCAGTTTAAAGGAATGAAAATCAGCGGATTTTTGACAAGTCTCGAGTAAGTCTTCTATCGATTTAGGTGTTTCTGATTTAGTATGTATTTTTTCCAAAGGTTCTTTCTTTCGTCGTTTAAACATAATGGCAACCCTACCTACTTGCGTCATACGTTTAATCTCTTCAATGACCTTCCTTTCTATACACGTATTCTCATATCAATGGGGGAAAGATTGAATGCGTGTGGGAGATAGAAGCACGAACAGTTCCTTTTATTACAATGTTGAATGTTGATGTTTAAACTCTGAGTATTTTAGGAATACCAACACTATCAACATAGAGGAGGTTTTCTTGAAATGGATTTAACTCATTACTTAACCGAGGGTATTCCGCCCCAGAAGCAGAATAAACAACCAGGCAGTGAAGCGGCAATGGATCACGTCCGATCTATGAAGATGATACATATGTTGGAACAGGGAAATTGAAGGGGAAAGTTGCTTTAATTACTGGTGGCGATTCAGGAATTGGACGAGCAGTTGCAGTGGGTTATGCAAAGGAAGGCGCTCATATCGCAATCGTGTATTTAGATGAGCATGAAGATGCTGAAGATACAAAAAAGCGAGTCGAAAAAGAAGGTGTACAGTGCATCCTCATTTCTGGCGATATTGCGGACGAAGCCTTTTGTAAAGACTGCGTAGAACAGACAGTGGCTAAATTAGGTGGCATTGATATCCTTGTAAACAATGCGGCAGAGCAACATACTGTCAATGATTTACGGGAGCTAAGTGCGGAGCAGTTGCATCGCACATTTGCTACAAACTTTTACTCTTACGTTTATTTCACAAAAGCAGCGCTGGATCACTTAAAGGAAGGCAGCGCGATTATTAATACGTCATCCATCAACGCCTACCGTGGCAATGTATCGCTCATTGATTATACAAGCACAAAAGGGGCGATCACTGCTTTCACTCGGTCGATGGCGCAATCGCTTGCGCCAAAAAACATTCGCGTGAACAGCGTGGCACCTGGGCCTATCTGGACACCGCTTATTCCGGCTTCGTTTGACGAAGACAAAGTCTCAAAATTTGGGACACAAACTCCGATGGGAAGAGCCGGTCAGCCGAGCGAACTTGTTGGCGCCTATGTGCTGCTTGCTTCAAACGACTCCTCGTACATGACGGGGCAAGCGATTCATATAAATGGTGGAGACTATATTAGTTCGTAATAAGTCGATAGCCGACCGACTGAAAAGAAAACGCTTGCCAGACTAGGAGCGAAGACGAGGGAAGATGCGAATAGAACAAAGGGTTCATGAGCATATGACCGATTCTAGCGACGACGTATGCGAGCGTTTGTCTTCAGTCTGAAACAGGATGATTTCATCCTGTTTTATTCATTATGTAGACAAAAAATCAAGAGCCTTGTGGCTCCTGTCACTAAGTTGGGGCCGACGGCAAGTTGAAAGCGTGCCCCCATCTCGAGAGCGATTGCCTTTCCACTGACTTTGTGAAAAAAAGGGCTGAGCCCAAAAAGGTCACCTCTTTATGACCTTATGGGACAGCCCTTTAGATTCATATTTCAATTATGGAACACTCTATATTAGATTATTTAAGAGTAAATGATCGAGAACGAAAATTTAATGCTCTTCATCCACATCAAATTGACTAATTAACTGTTTTAATTCGACAGCTACTTCACCTAATTGTTCAACAGAGGCGGTGATTTCTTCCATCGAGGCAAGTTGCTCTTCTGTAGATGCTGAGATGTTTTGCATACTAGCAGATGCAGTCTCACTAATGGAAGAAAGGTCTTGGAAGGTCGATGCAAAGTCCTGACTGTCTTCACCAAGAGCAGCCATATTGTTTGCTGATTGTCTTACTTCTGTTGCGACAACTTGAACGAATTGCTTCATCTCTTCAAACGATAAACCTGCTGTTTGAACAACTTCAATTCCCTTATCCACTTGGTTACTGCTTTTATTCATCTGTTGAATCGTAAGCTCGGTGTCTTTTTGTACAGAGAGAACCAGTTCAGTAATCGTTTCAGTTGAAACAGAGGTCATTTCTGAAAGTTTTCTAACCTCGTCTGCAACGATCGAAAAACCTCTACCATGTTCGCCTGCTCTTGCTGCTTCAATGGCTGCATTGAGTGCAAGAAGGTTTGTCTGTGTGGCAATTCCTTTAATTGTTTCAGTTACTTCTTCAATTTCAGTCGAACGTTTACCCAGTGTATCGATGTGTAATGAAAGACTCTTAACTGTTTCTTTGATTTGAGTCATTTGTTCAATTGCCACTGTAATGGCTCATTGCCTTTGTTGACAGTATTCGCGGCGTTACTGGCAGTGCGATGCACATGATTGGTTTTTTCTACGACATCACTTACTTCGATTGACATGTCATTCGCCACTTTTTCGCTTTTTCTTACGCTTATACTTTGTTTTTCAACGCCACTTGCGACTTCTTGAACAGCTTCAGTAATCTGCTCTGTTGCACTCATATTCTCACTTGTAATCGCAGTTAACTTATCGGCCGAATCAGATAGGTGAGACGATTTCTCTTGGATATTCGTAATCATAAGCACGAGGGACGTTCGCATTTTTTCAAACGAGCGACCAAGTCGCCCGATTTCGTCGGACTGGTTTGGGTTTACTTGATAGGCAGTCGATAAGTTTCCTTCTGCCATACGTTCTGACACATTTATCAGCTTTTGAATTGGATTACTAATTGACTTCACAAGTATATAAATAACCGTTCCCCCGATTAGAATCGCTATGGATAGGACCGTGATGGCATTAATGAGTATAGGCATGACCGCTTGGTTCATTTCCTCGTCATACATCGAAGCGACAATTATCCAACCTGTCGCATCATTTGTCATGTATGTTAGGGATTGATCCTGGTCGTTGTATGAATACGAAAGAGATCCTTCACTACTCTCTTGAATAGAGAGAAAGGAATCGTCTGCCTTGGAGCCTGGTTCTTCGTGAGGGTGGGATACAAACGTATTATTTTCATCTAATAAAAAGACGTATCCTGTTTCTCCGATTGAAATGTTTGATAAAAGATTTGCGATCACTGTTAATTCTAAATTAAGTGCTGCAACGCCTAACCCATCATCCGTTGTACGAGCAATTGTCGTTACTGGTTGTTCAGAAGACTGGGATATGTAGGGTGCTGTAATAATGGTTTCCCCAGGATTGTCCATTGCTCGTTGATACCAAGGTCTTTCTCTTGGATCGTAATCAGGTGGATTTTGAAAAGATGACGGTGCATTAATGAAGTCACCTGTTTCCATCCCTACATAGGTTTGCTCTACATGGTTCTTTGATGCTTGGAAGGAATCAAGCAGAAACTTCTGAGCGCCCGGTTCATCCTCGGAGAAATCATCCAATTCACTAGCTGAAGCAATATATTCGATATTTTCCGCTTGTGTCTGAATAAAAAGGGTAAGAGTCTCGTCAATAATTTCGAGGCTCTCTTCAGTGGCTGAAGTCATCTCAGTAAATATTGTTTCTTTTGCATTTTGATATGAACTAATTCCAATTAAGGAACTAGGAATGACTAAGATTGCTGTGAAACCAATAAATAACTTTGTTCGTAGCTGCATAAATTTGATGGTATGTATCAATCGTTTAAACATAGTTGGTTCTTCTCCTATCTACTATTGTTCATAAACACAACATACATACTATCGGCTGAGCTTTTCGGTTTATTCACTCTTTTTTAGAGAAAGGATAAGAGTAGTTTAATTCAGATTATTTTTTATGGAAGTATGTAAGAATGAAAAAAGCTGAGATAATAAAGTTTAGGGCAGGGGAGTCGTTGGACTCTTATAAAAAATATGGTCGGGGTTAAATTCGCGATATATTGGTTATCAATCGCAAGTAAGTCTGAACGGTTACTGCTCCTAATAAACTTCTACCGGTTCATTTACTTTTAGAGACTTTTATAAAAAAATAAGTACAGGCGATCCAATAGGTAGGGATAGCCTGTACTTGTCATGTCTAACTTTTAGTTTAACTTATGTCAGATTAGAGTGAGCTTTTTCTTTTAAGGAGAGAACCCACATCACTCTTTTTTGTTTCCTTCAGGGGGGATAGGGTTCGTTGAAAAAATCTTTGCTACATGAAGTAAGTTAGATGCCATCGTTTTTACTTGTCCGGCAGTGATTCACTTTTTATTCCTTCTGCTTCAATGAAGGATGGACCAGGTCCTGCTTCACCCAACCAATAAGCAACGGGTTCTGGTGGCATCGTAAAGCCCATGTAATTTAAGCTGAAAATAATGGAGCTGCTGCATTTTTTGCTCCATCTTCATTCCCCGTGACAACAACGCCGCCTACTTTATTATAAAAAATAGACTGACCATTTTCATCAGTGAGACCTGCACTTCCATTTATTCGTTCCAATACATTTTTCGCGATGCTGCTTTTTTCGCTATCCAGAGTGGTGTACCGATTACAACTATAGTAGCGTTTCTTATCTTTGTAAGAATTTCTGGCCATTGGTCGCCATCACCTACATCATCCGTTATGCCATATGGTATGTGGTAATCGCCAATTCGAACACTTTCACAATCTACATGGTGTGTTTGGAGGATCTTTGCGACTTCATCCATTAATGCTTGTGTGTTTGAAACGTCATCGCTTTTTTTAAGAGAACAATTTAAGAACAGTGCCTTCATTCGTGGAGTCCTCCTCTCGTAATAGATTTATTAGTTGTATAGCCTTTATGATGGAAGACGAAACGTACAACTCTATGATGAAAGGGAGATGATCATGGATGCATTCAAGCATGCGCTCACGGTTTAAGCTTGTCTATTGGGAAGGCGTTTTTTACGTTGAATGTACGAGGACAACATAGCAATGACAATAAAATTCGATTTAAAAAATCTGCTAAAATAATCCGGATTCTTATTTTAGCAGGTCCTTATTTAAGAATGATCTTCAACAAATCTTCTGAAAAGGTCTTGTTCTTTTTCGGGTTTACGGCTTTCTTCATAAAAATGTATCTTTTTTTCTAAAAGCATTAAATTGTCTTCGTACATCTTAAGTCGATTTTTTACATTCTTTTTATGTTCATATAGAATATCGAGAAGATTATCAAGTTCATTTCCCTTATTCGAATAATCGATATACTTCTTTAAATTCTCTAAGGTCATCCCTGTCTCTTTCATATGGAGTACAAACTCAACCCAATTTTGATCTTCATCTGAATAGAGACGAATATTATTCTCGTTTCTTTTTGGTACGATCAGACCAATTTGCTCATAGTAGCGTAACGTGTGCTCTTTTACTCCTAAATTTTTTGCAACTTCACCTATTTTATAAATCGTTATAACCCCCTCTATTGTTCATCAATCTGTTTTATAACTTTTGCTGGAACTCCCGCAACTATTACGTTATCCTCTACATCTTGCGTTACAACAGCTCCGGCGGAAACAATAGAATTTTTACCAACGGTAACACCAGGCATAATTGTGGCTCCTATTCCTATCCATGCTCCGGTTTTAATGAGAATGGGTTTATTATAAGTCGATCTACGGTCTTTAGGTGAAATAGGATGATTGATTGTCACTAGATTCACCTTTGGTCCAAAGAGCACTTTATCCTCTATTGTAATCCCACCCCTATCCATAAATGTACAACCTTGGTTTATAAAAACGTCTTTACCTACACGAATATTCTGACCGAAGTCTGTATAAAAAGGAGGCAAAAGTTCAAACGATTCATGTACTTGTGCACCTGTTAATTCACTAAAGAGTAACTTTACAGCTTTAGCATCATGGTAGTTGTTATTTAACTTCGATATATCTTTTGTGCTCGCTCAATAGCTTTTGCCATTTTGGGGAATTCGGGGTCATCCAAGGAAATGACTTCTCCTGTCTTATCTCTATAAAAAATGTCCTTATCCACTAATTACTCACCTCATACGATTAAGTTTAGATGTAATTTATCCTAGCACTTAAAGTTAACTTTAAGTCAAGTTCATTTTCCAATCTTCGCTTTTAATAAAATCGTTATTCCCTATTGACTTAAAGTTAACTTGATCCATTATTCTTGTAACACTAAAGAAGAAAAGGGGTTTTGAAATAAAAATAAAGTGGTTATTATTATGGGAGCATCGAGTGGCATAGGAGAAGCTACCGCATATCTTTTAGCAGAACATGGTACTAAACTTGTTCTAAAGACATGATAGACATTAACATAATGGGTGTATTAAATGGCACACTGAAATGATTATTCGTCCAACAAGACAACCAATTTGACTTTAAAAACCATGGGGCCCCATGGGTTTTCAATCATTCATTCTCATGTAACGATATGTGTACG
>BAXC01000104.1 GCA_001310375.1 Bacillus sp. JCM 19041
GAAAGGCAAGTTGAAATCCACCGGCTTGCCGGTTAGTTCAACGCCCGCCTGCGGAAAGCGTGCCCCCATCTCGAGAGCGATTGCCTTTCCACTGACTTTGTGAAGAAAAAAAGGGCTGAGCCCAAAAAGGTCACTTCTTTATGACCTAATGGGACAGCCCTTTTTTCTAATGAACTCCGTTACGATCATCCCAATTCTCTTGGATTTTTCGAAGGTAAACCAGTTGTCCGATATGATATGCGTTGTGAATAGTGAGGTGGGCGATCTCTTGATGCCATCTCTCTAAATTCTGATTCGTTGTTTGGCTAAGCGCTTCTTCCCATTGATGGTAAATATCATCAATTTTTTTTACGGTTTCTTTCCAAGAACGATTTTCTAGATTGGTAAAGGTATCATGGTTCGAGTTGAGGTGATCATTCGTTAGCTCTTTCCCTAGAAACCTTTTTAAGTAACGCTCGTTATAGTAAATTAAATGATTGAGTGTTTCCCAGATGCTATTTGTTTTGGCGTTTGGTTTGAAAGTGGCTTCTGCTTGATTCACATCACTAATAGCTTCCATTAATGATACAAACCAGCCGTTTGTATCATGATCAGCTTTCAGCTGCATGAGTAATGTGTCTCTTAAATTCATTACACTCACTCCTTTGGTAGTAGTCTAAGCTGTTCACTGTTTGCCTGGTACGAGTTAGGCTGGATGGAAGTAAGATGGTAGTCGCCCTCGACCCATGCTGTACGCTGCGAATGGTAGCTGTCACTTGTGACATGCCCTGATTGTCCTGGACCAACGATATGATAGGTTTCCGATAAGTTAGCCAGGTCCATCACCCACGCCAGCCAGCTCCATGTGTCACGGCACCTGTTTCACTGTTGTAACCAGCTGCTTTTACGGTGATTCTACTACCATCAACTGGGAGCGCTTCTGCATTAAACAAGTAGTTAAGCGGTGAGATAGCTGCGAGCGGGTGATTAAAAATCACTTGGTGATAATCGCCCCATTTCCAGTCTTTTGGATTATCTCCTTGTAAGTCAGTTGCGCGATCAACTGCACGAGTAAAGCTTGACGATGCCAACTGTTCGAGTCCCCCAGCTCCTTCTACCCACGGACCAGGTTTTCCTGCTGAAGCTGAACGGAGCAGTTCGTCAACAGAATTTGCTCGTCCATCAAACAACTCATAAACTTCTTCTGGGATTCTCTCTGCAAATAATAGATCGGTAAGCTCCTCAATCCAAAAATGAAACAGAAGCGGACCGGCTTCCTCCCGTGAATCAATTTGATTCCAAGACTGCAGCATGTCTAGTGCAGAATAATCAATTTTTCTTAATTCTTCTTCAGATAGAGCGTCGGTTAATAGTGGGATAAATTCTGCTGCTTGTAGATTAACGGCGTCCATCTGTAACGCTTGCATGTCCTCTACTGTATGATCATTTTTTTCCTGAAGTACATCAAGAATGCGCTGATGACGGTATGGTTGGGCCCACGTATGCGTTAAGTGATACGGGTAATCGTCACCAGCAATTTGGTTATTTGCGGTTGAAATAAAACCTGAATCTGGATTTGTAATCGTCGGTAATTCATCCCAAGGAATATATCCTTCCCATTCGTACTCAGAATCCCAGCCTGGAACAGGCAAAAGTGCGTCATCACCGCTCGGACGAATAGGAATAAGCCCATTTGCTCGGTAGGCAATTGTTCCATCTGTGCTAGCAAAAACAAAGTTCTGTGCTGGAGCCTGGAAGTTTCTTAAGGCGGCTTCAAATGAATCCCAATCATTCGCGCGATTAAATCCGATTACGGCTTGAAGCTCGGTTGTTGCTTCATGAGCTGTCCAGCGCATGGAAAGCGCGTATTCTTCGTCTTCATTTAAATGAGCGTAATCAGATAAAATCGGTCCATTTTTTGTCAGGACAATCTCATGGGTTACTGGGTCTTCGTCTGCCACTTGAATCTCTTCTGTAATGACCTCAGCTTCATACCAGTCATCGTCATATAAAAATTGATGGGGGTCTTCAGGATGGCGTTGTTCAAAATACAATTGTTGCACATCAGGTCCTACATTGGTGACGCCCCAAGCTATTGATTCATTCGAACCTAAAATAATTCCTGGGACACCTGCAAAGATAACGCCAGTGACATTAACTGAAGGGGAAGATAAATGAGTCTCATACCAAATGCTTGGCGTCGCAAGACCTAAATGGGGATCATCAGCAAGTAAAGGTTCTCCTGATGCCGTCTTCTCTCCTGACAAAACCCAATTGTTGCTACCGTTAAAGGGATGTGGCAAATAGTCAGTTGTTGATCCAAATGCGGTTTCGACGTCAATCGGAATCGACTTTGCCACATCTAAGATGACAGGTCCATCTTCTGGATAAACGGGAAGTAAATCAATCGCTTCCGCACCACTAACATTTTGTGCGAGCCAGTAACGGAATGCTTGTCCTTGCCAGTTCCCACCTAAGTCATAGGCCATGTATTTTCCAATTGTTAGCGAATCTAGTGGCTCCCATGGAGTTGGTTCATAACCTGCTAATCGGAATTCTAACGGTAGCTCACCTGCTTCTATTGCTTGTTCCATAAACGCATTGACGCCAGCGGCATACGATTCCAAGTAAGAATAGGTCTCTTCATCGTAAGCTGCCGCAGAAGCTTCAGCGGCTCGGCGTAATCCAAACGTTCGAAAAAAGCGATCTTGATCTAGCATGGAGGCACCTATGACCTCGGCCAACTGACCAGATGCTTGGCGTCTGCTTAAATCCATTTGAAATAACCGATCCTGTGCTGTGACATACCCTTGAGCAAAATACAAATCTTCATCTGTTTGTGCTTCAATATGGGGAACGCCTTGAGCATCCCGATACACATTCACTTCATTTGAGAGCCCAGAGAGGGAAATATCACCGCTCGTTTGTGGTAATGGTTTTTTAAGTTGTAAATAGCCCCATATAACAGTTGATGCGAGTAGAACAATAAGAACAGTAACCCCAATTAAAAGTACTCGTTTTATCGGTATACGTTTTTTTCTTCGGCGCTGTCTTGGTGCTGTTTCCATAGAAATCCCCCTATCATTATGTAAAAGAGAACGCTTACAACATTTATTCGTAAAAGAGTGTGCTGAATCCTGCATTCTTATTGCGTTTTCCAGACAATCCTTCATACTAGAGGGGATAGAGAACGAATGAAGGAGAGGATGGGTGAAATGATTTTAATTGAAAATGAACATCTTCTAGTTGAGATAGCAAATAAAGGAGCAGAAATCCGTAGCATTTGGCATAAAGGTCGGGAAAAACAACTGATGTGGGATGGTGATCCAGCGTATTGGGGCAGAGTATCACCTGTACTGTTTCCGATCGTTGGTAAGCTGAAAGATAATCAGTACACTCATAAAGGGGACACCTATAAATTACCTCAACACGGGTTTCTGAGAGATCAAGTATTTGTGACAAACACGTTAAAACAAGAAGAAGCTTTGTTTCATTTTGAATCATCGAACCAGTTTGCCGATGTGTATCCGTTTGAATTCACTGCTTATATCAAATACACGCTAGAAGGCAACACATTGAAGGTCAGCTGGAAGGTATCAAATGATAACAATGAGCCGATGTATTTTTCTATCGGTGCCCATCCTGCTTTCAACATCCCATTTCGTGAAGATGGACAACTGGCAGACTATGAATTGGACATACAGCCGGGCGAGGGGATAAAGCAATACGAATTAAAAGATGGGTTCGTCCAAGAAAAGCAGCAAGAAACGGTTGCAACAACGCTCTCACTAACCGACGATTTATTCGCGACTGATGCGCTAATTTATGAGAATGCGAATAAAATCACACTTCGCTCAACAAAGGATAAAACAGAACAAATTACCGTTCAATTTCCTGACTTTCCGTATGTTGGTGTTTGGTCAAAGTATAATGAAGAAGACCAAAGCATTGCACCGTTTGTTTGTATCGAGCCTTGGTTTGGTCATGCTGATACCCCTGAAACAAGCGGTGAGCTTTCAAAGAAAAAAGGCATTCAAACCCTTCAAGCTTATGAATCATTTGAAGCGTCTTATACAATGACGTTTTCGTAATTTCGAAAAAACCAGCTTCCTGTGGAATGCTGGTTTTTTATATAGGTACATATAAAGTCCACCCCAGTAATTGATTAGCTCAATATGATAAAAAAAATACAGTGAGACTATTTCATTTGTCATAAGAGATAGTTACATTTAGAAGCAACTGACAAAGCAAACATTTCTGCCACAAAAGATTGGCGCAAAACCGCTGTGTTCTATGAAAAAAACGATTTTTCAATGTGGTTTATTCAAATGGTTCGTTAGAAAATGTTTGAACTTACTTGTGATGTCACGATTCCGTCAATAGTAGTCAGAGGATTTGAACATTTTTAGGAGAAGATAGATGTATATATATAACTAATGAGGGGGTGTTGCAATGATCTTTTATTACAGTTGTTTTTAGCGATTTATATAGGCGTAATGCTTTTACCGATTAGCTTGTTTATTGCTATGAATGTAATGATTGCTTTAGTTGGGATTGGATTCGGATTAATGAGTAGTCATGTTTCAATAAAAATCCTTTTTACTGTGTCTCACCTCATTCTTTTTTTCTACGCTACTTTTCCAGCTTATTACGCAATGACAATGAGCGATTTTAACAAAAAGACCTCTTAAGAGGTCTTTTTTCCGTTTTCATGATTCATTCCGTGCAAGCTCCGAGCGTTTTCCCGCTTTCATCACCATCCCCGGCAAGGATTTCGGAAACCACGATTCAACAGTGCGCGCTGAGGAGAGTAGTTCATCTAAGTTAATACCAGTTTCGACACCAATTTCGTGGAACATATGAACTAAATCTTCGGTACAGACATTGCCTACTGCAAGTGGTGCATAAGGACATCCACCAAGACCGCCAAGAGAGGCGTCAAAATGAGTCACCCCAGCTTCATACCCTGCAAGCACGTTAGCAAGAGCAAGTCCACGCGTATTATGAAAGTGCAGCCCAAGAGGCAGATTATCACCAAATTGGCTATAAAAGAGACGTACTAGTTGTTTCACTTGGTAAGGGTTAGCCATTCCTGTTGTATCACCAAGTACAATCTTGCTTGCGCCAACATTTAGAAACTTTTCCGCCATTGATAGGCTTCTACTTCATTTACTTTGCCGCTAAATGGACAGCCAAATGAAGTTGCTAAAATTGCTGTGACAGGAAGATCTTCTGCGGCTTCCTGAACGCTAGGAAGCAAATTGGCAAGCCCTTCTTCAACGGAGCAATTAGAGTTTTTCTGGTTAAATGCATCGCTGACAGCCATTGAGACATGTAGCTTCGTAATGGTCGAATGAAGCGCTCGGTGAATGCCGCGCTCATTTAATGCGAGTCCTGCTACTTCAATTCCTTCAGGTCTGTCCCAGGAGAGAAGGACTTCTTCAGCATCAGCCATCGCTGGAACAAGTTTTGGATGAACGAAAGAAACCGCTTCCAAATCAGTGATACCTGAATCCGTTAGCATTGATAACATGTCTACTTTCTGTTCGGTAGAGAGCAAGGTCGACTCATTTTGCAAACCGTCACGGACACCGACTTCACAAATCGTAATCATGAGAACAACTCCTTTCAAGCAAGATTGGTTGATGTAGTAATTATAGCATAAGAGAACTGAATCTTCCGAAATAATAAGTGGCATGACAACGCAAATCGATGCATAGAAATGAAAAAGAGGAACAAGCCTGCGCAGCTGTTCCTCTTTTCCCTCTCTTATGCTTGCATCGCTAAGTATCTGAAAAAACTTACCGCTGCAATAATGATCACAGCAATTAAATAAATAATGGACAGCCGACGTTCTCTCGCGCTCTCCGTTTTTAGCGCCTGTAAAATAAGAAGGGCTACTAAGACGATGTTTAAGAGCGACACGATAAAGAACGGGAAAATACTTTGATACAAGTTCTGTGAGGCGATCCCTACAATGTTCACGAGGGCAACGAGAACGAATAGCCACATATAGACCATCATAATAAATGTAGGGCGTTCTTTTTTCTTCTTGTTGTCAGACATATGTAAGCTCCTTTACGCAAATAATTTCTTCTCACGCCATTTTCCGTAGCGATAATACAAATAAGCAAATAAGCTGCTTAAAACAAAGCTTGCACCCATACCGAGTGCGATTCCTGTTTCTTCAAACCAACCGGAAAACAAAGTTGTTAAAGGATATCGCAGCACCCAGAGCGAAAGAATATTTAAGACAAGCACTTGGTACATCGCGCCAGCAGCGCGGACGATTCCATTTAAGACAAAGTTTAGCCCGAGAAACGGATAGCAAAATGCAATGATCCGTAAATACATGCTACCGAATGCTACAGCTTCTTCATCTTGGATAAACAAGCGTACGCCTGGTTCAGCAAGAAGGAGAATGACGAAGGCCACGGCACACATTAGCGCTAGATTATAAAGGACAGCCGTTTTTGCAAGCTTGGCTAGTCGTAATGGGGCATTGGCACCAATCAGTTGGCCTGCCATGCTGTTAACAGCTGTACCGAGCGCGGCAGCAGGAAGCATGATGAGGCTGTCGAGGCGCTGGGCTGCACTGAAACCGGAAACCGCTGTTTCACCGAAGGAAGCAACAGTGCCAATAATCGCTGCAAGAGCAGCAGAAATAACGACCATTTGCAATGATGCTGGAATGCCTAGGCGTAAAATAAGTGCAATCTCTTCTTTAGCTGGAACGCTTGGCTTTGGAATGGGTATACGATTGTTCATGTAAACTGTATACCCTCCATAGAGAAAAGCTATTCCTTGTGATAGTAGTGTAGCATAAGCAGCGCCTTCAATGCCTAAGTTGAATACTGAAATAAAAATAGGGTCAAATACAACATTAAGTCCGACGGCAAGCCCTACAATTTTTAGTGGTGTTTTACTATCTCCGAGGGCACGTAAAACAGTTGAGATAAAGTTATATCCAACTAAAAAGATTAACCCATAAAAATGGATTTGCAAGTAAGCTGAAGCTCCATCCAACATTGATTCCGGAGTTCCGAGCATGGAAAGTATGGCAGGAGCAAGCAGAGCGCCGATTGCGCTTAATAAAAGTGATAAAAAAGCAAATAACACAATAAACGCATTTAAATACTTTTTTAAGCCGTGTTCATCTTTCCGTCCCCTCTGCTGTGAGAGTATTGTTAATACGGCGTTGTTTAAGCCGAGCACGAGTGAGAGGACGGTGAATAAAATGGTGCCAGCAATAGCAACTGATCCGAGAGCGTTCCCTCCAAGAAGGTTGCCCACCCATAGGCTGTCTACTAATTGATAGGACGTTTGCAATAAGTTCGTGAGCATAATGGGACCAGAAAAGACAATTAATTGTTTTAACAATGGTCCATTTGTAAAATCCAATTGGTTTTGCTTCATTATAATGATCCCTTCATGCTTTGTGTAATTAGTTTAACATGGTAGAATCCTTACAGTTTCTTAATGTTTGCTTCATAGTGTCTAAATAGTTAAAGCATATAATGAAAGCATCAAGAAGAAGGAGGCGCTCGATATGGAAGATGACATGCAGTATGAGACAGGCGAGAACATGGTCGTAGGAGCAGGGTGGGCACTTGCAATCAGCATTCCTTTATGGGTCGGCATCATCCTTTTAAGTTATGTGCTATTTATTTCATAAACAGAGAACGTAAAAATTAAAAAATTTGTAGCCGTAACCAGTTGATACTGGTTTTTTTGTTGTTTACCCTTTTCAATCTTTCATGTATGATAATGATTATCAATACTATTACAAATGAATGAAAAAAGGGTAAAAGATATGGCAAACAATCAGCCGAAACAACTTTAGAAAAAGCAAAAGAAAAGTCAAAGCCGCTTGGTGCTGTCTTTGTGGGGCTTATCGGACTTGCTCTTCTTATTGTCGCTCTTCTTTTTTCAATTTCATATGGGGCGGCGCAGATTGATCTCAAAACCGTCTGGCAGGCTATTTTTCAATTTGATCAATCCATAACGGATCATCAAATTATTCAAGAGATTCGTCTCCCACGTGCGCTTGGAGCTGCACTTGTTGGCAGCTTTCTCGCTGTATCTGGAGCAATTATGCAAGGAATGACCCGGAATGCGTTAGCTGAGCCATCTATTATGGGAGTCATGGACGGTGCTGCTCTCGCAATTGCAATTATGTTCGCGTTTGGGGCAAGCGTCTCTGGTATAAGCCTTATGTTTGCAGCATTTATTGGAGCTGGAGCGGGTGCTGCTTTTGTCTTTGCTGTTGGGTCGCTTGCCCGAGGTGGACTATCGCCGGCAAAACTGGCACTCGCAGGTGTGACGGTTGGTGCATTTTTAAGTGCGATATCATCAGGTATTGCGATTCATTTTAATGTTGCTCAAGACATCAGCTTCTGGTTTGCTGGTGGTCTAGCAGGAATGAACTGGTATAGCATTCGTTTAATTGTTCCCGTAGCAATCGTTGGTTTAATACTTGCTTTCGCACTGTCCCGATCTGTGACCGTGTTGAGTTTAGGTGAAGATGTAGCTCGGGGTCTTGGTCAGCGTATTTTATTAATCAAAACACTTGGTGTTATCGTTGTTTTGCTTCTCACTGGTGCTGGAGTAGCTGTTGCGGGGGCTATTGGCTTTATTGGCCTTGTCATCCCTCACATCACAAGAGGGTTAGTAGGCGTTGATTACCGCTATATTATTCCTTGTTCGGCTATACTCGGTGCTCTATTGCTTGTCTCAGCTGATTTGGCTGCTAGACTTGTTAATGCGCCGTATGAAACACCAGTAGGAGCGATGACTGCTTTAATCGGGGTCCCGTTCTTCCTTTATTTAGCACGTAGTGAAGGGAGAGGGTTGAAATGAAAAAGACATTCTTAAAGCGGCCGACGACGATTATGGGTATGCTCCTTGTTGCCATTGTCATCCTCTTTTTTGTTAGCTTGCAAACTGGAGCGATTCAAATTAGTCCATCGCAAGTGGTTCGGACATTGTTTGGATATGGAACCGAACGAGATGCATTGGTACTGTTTGAATTTCGGCTGCCTCGTATGGTTATCGCGCTTTTAATTGGCGCAGGACTTGCGGTATCAGGAGCGATCTTGCAAAGCATCTCACAAAATGACCTTGCTGATCCAGGAATTTTAGGGATTAATACGGGTGCAGGGCTTGCAGTAGTTATTTTTATTTTCTTCTTTCAAGGGTCATTAACCGGCTTAGGCGGCTTTTCCGTTTTCATCATGCCGTTTTTTGCGCTTATTGGAGCTTTAGTTGCCGCTTTCCTCATTTATGTGCTGGCTTGGAAACAAGGAATCACACCTGTGAGGCTTATCTTAGTTGGAATCGGTTTAAATGCTGCATTTAGCGCTTTGCTTATCGTGATTCAATTACGAATGGAACCAAATGATTTTATGCAGGCGACGATCTGGTTAACAGGAAGCATCTGGGGGACTACGTGGACGTATGTCTGGGCAGTGTTGCCTTGGATTCTCATCCTCATTCCACTTGCCTTTTATAAAGCAAGGACATTAAATGTTATGCAAATTGGAACGCAATCAGCAGTTTCTTTAGGTGTACCGCTTGAACGGGAAAGGCGGACGCTGCTTATTTTAGCTGTTAGCCTTGCTGCTGTCTCGGTTGCTGTTGGTGGAGGGATTGCTTTTCTTGGCTTGGTTGCACCACATATTGCACGTCGCCTTGTAGGCCCAAGGCATGAAGTACTTGTCCCGGCTGCTGCTCTGACAGGTGCACTGATTTTACTTACGGCCGATATGATTGGGCGTAATTTGCTTGCTCCATCTGAAATTCCAGTCGGCATTGTGATTGCTATTCTTGGAGCGCCTTACTTTTTGTATTTGTTAATGAGAACGCCATAGGAGGGACTTATTTTGTCACGTTTATCGACAGAGAAGCTATCAATTGGTTACGAGAAAAGGGAGATTGTGAGCGATCTTCATCTTCATATTCCTGATGGAAAGATTACAACAATTATTGGACCAAACGGCTGTGGAAAGTCGACCATTCTAAAGACAGTTGCTCGGATTCTGAAAGCGTCAAAAGGAGCCGTTTATTTAGATGGTAAGTCCATTCATAAACAATCAACAAAGGATATCGCCAAAAAAATGGCTGTATTACCCCAGTCTCCTGAAGCACCAAGTGGTTTAACCGTTCAGGAACTCGTTGCATATGGTCGTTATCCTCATCAAAAAGGGTTTGGTCAATTAAAAGACCATGATCGTGACATCATTAAATGGGCACTTGAGCAAACGAATATGTTCGAATTCGCGGAACGCTCAATTGAGGCACTTTCTGGTGGTCAACGTCAGCGGGTCTGGATTGCGATGGCTCTTGCCCAGGAAACCGATATTCTCCTGCTCGATGAACCGACAACATACTTGGATCTGGCACACCAGCTTGAAGTGTTGCAAGTACTTGAACGTTTAAACAGAGAGCAGAATCGCACAATTGTGATGGTTATTCATGATTTAAATCATGCTGCACGCTTTGCTGATTATATGGTATCGATTCGAAACGGTAAGATTATGAAAGAGGGATCTCCGGAAGATGTCATGTGTTCTGATGTTTTACGGGATGTGTTTCAAATCGATGCGAGCATTGTCACAGACCCTAGAACAGGAAAGCCGGTCTGCTTAACGTATGATTTAATGAACGAGCAACAAAAACAAGAGGAACAAACGGAACGAATTCCAGCGTATGCTTAAACGCTGGAATTTTTTATTTTAGCGCCATCTTAATGGCAATTCCTATTCGTTCAGTAAATTGACCTTCTTGATTGAGTTTTAGTAGTTTGGTCGTTAAATGTTGCTCGAATTCTTGAGCCCGGTTCCCTAAAAATCGTTTTGCGCCATAGGATGTTGAATAAAGGTGCCCAATAATCGTTTCAGGTGTCCATATGTAAGAATAAAAGGGAAGTTCAACTTGATCGAATGAAAAGGGAGACGATTGGATTACTTCTTCGTGTCGAGTAGTTGGATGGGTATAGGTTGTATTTCCAGCACGCCTTTCTTTTCCATACCATTGCTCCATCACATCTTGCACGGTCTGTTGCCATGGTTCTGTTAATTGTCCATACTGGTCAATAATCGCAATGCCGCCACCCGCAACAATATGGGGATAAAGCTGTTCTAAAGTTGTTTCTCGATCCATCCAATGGAAGGCTTTTGCGATCGTAACTAGCTTTAAGCTACCCTGATTGTTCGTTTTAAGATAGGTATCGAGTGTACCGTGAATCCACTCGGTGTTTGTTAATCGTAACTCTGAGCTATGATTTTGGGCTTCTTGAAGCATTTCTAGTTCAGGGTCAATGCCGATAATTTGATCAAACCAATCGGCAAAGCGGCAGGCTAGCTGGCCTGTGCCACATCCTAAATCAAGCATGACTCCCTTTCCATTCTCTGCAAATGAATGAATTAGAAAGCGAATAACAGAGGCTGGATATAACGGTCTATACTCCGAATAATAAGACCCCGTTCCTAGAAACAATTGGTTTCCGTAGTTACTCATCTCATTAACTCCTTTCTAATGACATACATTGCTATCGTATCACTAAATGAAAAGATAAAGTGAAACTTCTATCAGTGGGGTTTTACTTTCGGTTAATGCGAGATAAAAAAGGTGATTCTCATTATCAGTAAAGAATTAACCTTAGTCATAGAGGGTATAAAACAAATATTGAAGAAAAAATAATCGATCTAATTGAGAAAGATCATTGACAATGATAATGATATTCGTTATCATTTGATTATAACGTGATACATACACGTCAGGTTTCTATAGACCCCCTTATGGATGCCTCCGCCTTAGACAAGCGGAGGTCTTTTTTGTATTTTGAGAAAAATAACCCTGAAAAACCTTGGTGTTAAAGGGTTCAGGGTTTTGTTGTATATTCACATTTCACTCTTGGTAGGGAGTTTGGTAGGGTTTGTGGTTTCTTCGATCCTAAGGTTGAGGTTTAAGTGTCGTCTATTTTTCTGTATTGTTCATAACAACACGCACCAATGAAGAAGGGTGTTGAATAAATACAACTAAGCCGGTTTTATCCATTCGTTTTGGATAAACTGTCTATGAACAATGAAAGAAATGAGGCTAGCCAATGCTTTCATCTGATGAGTTGTATTTGTTTAAAAGAGAACTATTAAGATTGGAAGAAGAAAAGCAGAATATGCAAATAAATGATAAATACCAATTGTTCTTAGATGATCAAATTGAATTACTGCAAGACGTCATTCGCTCTTATGGAGAGTAACCTGCTTTTATCGTGTTAAGATTGTAGTGCATTCTGAAAAGGTCCGAACTAGCGGGCGGCATACACGTAGACTCCTTTGGGTGAAAAGACAAAGTGGATTCACTCATAAGAAAGCTTGTCGTCGGTCTTACGGGACTTTGTCGATAAGCTGTCCGCCTTTATGGCGGTTTTTTTATTCAAAGCAACCGTCTGGACAGTTGAGAATGAACCTGCAATAATGTAATACATATGTACTAGTTAAGATGAGGGGAAGTAAATGCAAATGTCTGTTTCGTTGTATCAATTTCTAAAAGAGAATACATGGGATTTAACCGAAGAATGGTATAAAGGGTTAGATAAGACGAAAGGTGGCGTATACGGGTCAACGGCTCCAGAGAAAATTCAGGAGCTGAAGCAACAAAACCATGAATTCCATCTTATTTTTGTGGAACTTTTTAATGAGGAAAGCGAACGTCTAGATGATGAATTTGACCAATGGGTAGATAAAATTGTTTTAGACCAGGCTCATTTAGCAACACCTCTGCCGGAAATAATCGAAGAGTTTTTTAATAACCAGACCTTATATTTAAAGACAATAGACACATACGTTGAAAAGTATAATCCTGAATTAAGCATCACGCAGTATAATAAATACATCCAGTTGCTTCTCCACGCCTTCCAACAAATTGTGATTGAGTTCAGTAAACGGAATCAAGAAAAGTCAGAACAGTTATTGCTAGCTCAGAAGGAAATGATCACTGAGTTAAGTTCTCCTGTGATCCATTTAAATGAACAGGTTGCTCTTTTGCCACTAGTAGGCGAAATTGATACACATCGTGCAAAAGTGATTTTTGAACAGACGCTCCAGAGCTGTGTCGATGATCGGATTCAGTCACTTCTTATAGATTTGTCGGGAGTTCCTGTTGTTGATACAATGGTCGCTAATCAGCTTTTTCAATTAATTGAAGGTCTTACGCTAGTAGGGACAACCGCTTCATTATCGGGCATTCGTCCAGAGATTGCGCAAACAGCGGTCCAATTAGGTATTGATTTTAATCGGACAAAAGTGTATGCAACGATCGCAAGTGCATTATCAAAATTAAATTTTAATGCAATGTAGTGCGTGGTTGATCATCGTCGAGAAGTAAGCGATAATGAGAAAGATAACATAAACTCGGAAAAACGTGTGGATATACGTTACCGAGTTTTTTCTTGTGTATGTTCGTAAAAAGTGACCCATTTTTTCACTCAATGTTTGGGGGACATAAGGGGCGAACTTTGATATAATGACATGCAGAACGAACGTGCGTATGAATAGCATGGTCAAAAAAAGGGGGGCGCGCTTCTGTGCAAGCGCAAGTCATGAAAAATTACGATGAATGGTCGCATGTATTTAAGTTGGACCCCAATAAAGAAATTACCGATGAAGACTTGGAATTGATTTGCGAGTCAGGAACGGATGCAGTAATTGTTGGTGGTACGGACGGGATTACCCTTGATGATACGTTGTCCCTTCTTGTGCGCGTTAGACGGTATCCGGTGACAGCGGCGCTAGAAGTATCAAGTCTAGAAGCGATCACACCAGGTTTTGATTATTATTTAATCCCATCGGTGATGAATAGTGGAGACGTTAAGTGGATATTAGGGCAGCATCATGCTGCGGTAAAAGATTATGGTGCTCTCATTAATTGGGAAGAGCTTATTATTGAGGGGTATTGTGTCTTAAACGAAGAGGCGAAGGTAGCTTCTTTAACGAACGCGAAAACAGACTTAACGGAAGAGGATGTATTGGCATATGCTCGTTTGGCAGAGCATATGTACAAGTTCCCTTTCTTTTATTTAGAATATAGTGGCACAAAAGGCCCGTTGAAATGGTTGAACGGGTCAGTCGTGTGTTGAGTAAAACAAGGCTTATTTATGGCGGCGGCATTACAAATAGAGACGAGGCAAAAGCAGTTGCTGCTCATGCGGATGTTGTTGTTGTTGGGAATGCAATTTATGATGATTTAAAACAAGCTTTGAAAACAGTACGAGCTGTACGAGAAGCTAGAGGCGGTGAATAACATGCAAGACACGATTATCGAACGCATGCTATCAGGTTGAACCCTGAACAAAGAAAAGCAGTTACCCATACAGATGGTCCACTTCTATTAATGGCAGGGGCAGGAAGTGGAAAGACACGAGTACTGACACACCGGATTAGTTATTTGTTGCGTCATAATAGTACCCCACCATGGGCCGTGCTAGCGTTGACCTTTACAAACAAAGCAGCACGTGAAATGAAGGACAGGGTTGCGCAACTAGTTGGGCCGATTGCTGAAGACATATGGATTTCGACTTTCCACTCAATGTGTGTGCGGATGTTACGTCGCGATATTGATCGAATTGGTTTCAGTCGTAATTTCACCATTCTTGATTCAACTGATCAATTGTCGGTGATTAAACAAATCTTAAAAAGCCAAAACATTGATCCTAAAAAGTTTGACCCAAAAGCGATTCTTGGCATGATATCTAGTGCAAAAAACGAATTGCAAACGGCAAAGCAATTTGCCAAAGGTCAAACAGGTATGTTTGAACAAGTTGCTGCGGACGTATACCTTGACTATGAAAAACGTTTAAAGCAAAACAATGCGCTTGATTTTGATGACTTGATCATGAAAACCATTCAGTTGTTTTCTGACGTACCAGAAGTGCTCGAATTCTATCAACGCAAATTTCAATACATTCATGTTGATGAGTACCAAGATACAAATAAAGCCCAGTACCGGCTTGTAAAAATGCTTGGTGATCGATTGCAAAATATTTGTGTTGTCGGAGATTCGGATCAGTCCATTTATCGCTGGCGTGGTGCGGATATTCAAAATATCTTTCGTTTGAAAAGGATTATCCTGATGCAACCGTTATTTTGCTTGAGCAAAACTACCGTTCAACAAAAACAATTTTAAATGCAGCAAATAAAGTCATTGGAAACAATGGCAACCGAAAGCCAAAAAACCTTTGGACGGATAACGATGAAGGTCCAAAAATTGGTGTCTATGAGGCAGCGACGGAGCAGGCGGAGGCCCAATTTGTTGTAGAAAGAATCAAAGAAGCATCATCGGAGGCTGGTTTCACATATAACGATGTTGCCATTTTATACCGAACAAATGCTCAATCACGTATTATTGAGGAATTTTTTGTTAAATCTAATTTAGAGTACAACATTGTTGGCGGTACGAAGTTCTACGACAGAAAAGAGATTAAAGACGTGCTTGCCTATTTACGTCTCGTATCGAACCCGAATGATGACATTAGTTTACAGCGTATCGTGAATGTGCCTAAGCGAGGCATTGGTGCGACAACGGTTGATAAAATAGCTGTTTACGCAGATACTCATGGACTGTCTATGTATAATGCGCTTTTTGAACTGGAACAAATTGGCGTGACAGCTCGTGCTTATACAAAGCTAATCGAATTCCGTGATCAAGTGAAAAACTGGGTGCAGATGCAAGACTATTTGTCTGTCACTGAGCTTACTGAAGAACTGCTTGGAAAAACAGGGTACCGTGAGATGTTAAAAGCGGAACAAACGATTGAAGCACAGTCACGTCTTGAGAATATTGATGAGTTTATAACGGTTACGCAAGAATTTGAAAAGCGTAGTGAAGAGAAAGATTTAGTTTCATTCTTAACAG
>BAXC01000105.1 GCA_001310375.1 Bacillus sp. JCM 19041
AAATTGAATCGTAACACTTAACCATAAGATATTGAATAAAACAAAGCCAACAAAAGACATCATGTACACGCTCCACACTCAATAACCATTAAACTTCCGTAACCCTTGCCGCTGATCGAGTCATTATGGCATGATCGCAGCTAAGATAGGGATTACTACCAATAGAAAAACAAGAAATGCCACAATTAAACCGATCCCATAATACACTTTTGTCTTCCAAAAGCTATACTTGTTCGCAAGCTTTTTCATCGAAAAATAAGCGCCACTCATTAATAGCCAAAACAGGACATTAAAGAGATGTTCATGGCATTGTTTTTGGCTTTTGTGTATAAAAACCTTCCAAGTATTTTGAGTACATCGATGGTAAACCCATCAACCACAGGAAGCCACCATTCATAAATTGAATCGCTCCTGCGAAAAGGATTGCTGCATCGATTGCATCTGTTAACACTGCGATATCTCCTTATTCCGGGAAGACCCAATCCAAGATAGGTAGAATGACAAGGATAAAGAAAAAGAACGAGAATACCACACCAAGCCCATAAATAAGCTTCGTTTTAATGAAACCATATTTCCTGGATACCTTACGATAAGAAAAATAAGCTAAACTAATAAAAATCCAAAAGATTATATTGAAAATATGGTCAGGCCATCTCTTTGGATTCTTTGTGTAAAACCCTTCAAGGTAAGTACCATAAATAGAGGGGTAACCAAAAATCCATAAAACACCTGCATTCATAAATTGAACGCCCGCAACTGCACCAATTAATGGAAAAATCATTTCATTCTCCTCGATTACTTAATGACTTTTCAAACAGAGCATTTACAAAACTAAACAAGAGAATAAACGAAACACCAATTCCAATCTAATAAATATACCCGTCTTGAATGTTCAGGTCTTTGTGTAAGTTTTTGAATACACCGGCGTGAGGCGTGATATCCGACAACCAAAAGAAGTCACCATAAATAAGCCGCTCCTGTGAATTGGATTATTACAGAAAAAACTAATCGCATTAAGACATCCCCTTATTATTAAGTAATTATTCGTTCCAAAATAGGAAAAATAATTGCCGTAATAAATAGAAACGAACCAATCATACCAAGACCGTAATAAATTTTAGTTTTAATAAAACCATATTTAGATGACACTTTACGGTAAGAATAATAAGCTACACTTATAAAAATCCAAAAGATCACGTTAAACATTACGTCGTACCACTTCTCCGGGTTTTTCGTATGAAAGCCCTCCAAATATTTCGAGTAAATAGAAGGATACCCAAAAATCAATAAAACTCCTGCATTCATAAGCTGCATCCCTACCACAGCGCTTAAAAACATAAATAAGTACATACAGTTCACTCCACTTCTTAATTAAACCAACCCGTAACTCCTGCAGCTAAGTTACCTACATTATCTCTAATACCGTTACTCAAAGAATTAAGTCCATCAGACACTGCATTCGAAACACTTTCCGTCGCTTTCGTTAATGTATTTATCGTAGATTCAGCGAGATCTTTGGCTATCGGAGCGACCTTCGCGCCAATCGATCCACCTACAAATCCACCTACGGCTGCTCCAACAAAAGTCATTCCAGGAATAGGGATAAGAGTACCCACCGCTCCACCAGCGATAGCTCCAACCGTAGCTCCACCAGTCTCGAACCCAACTCCAACAACAGTTCTCGTGGCTTTAATTCCGATAGATTTATCAGCATTCTTCGGATTTCCAAACTCCTCATTCAAATTCGAAGCTATCGTAAACCCAGCTCCCGCTGCACCTAACGCTCTTGTTGTACCCTTACCTACATACTTAGCCATATGTTTCGCATTGTCATCAACCTTAAAATTAGACAGCTTTTCCCCAATCGCTTTGACATGCTTGTTTGAAGCAATGTCTACCGCCGCCATTGTCGCTCCAGCCTTTACAGCGTTTCCCGCATTCCGAAAGCCGTCTTTTACATTGGTTATTTGTTGATTAAATCGGTTCATATGGTCGGGAGAGAATACGCGACTAGCAGCGCTTTGAGCCATTGATCCTCCCTTGCTTATTGTATGCTTTGTGTCTTTGTACCATTTTGTTTCGAAAATGCTGTTCGCATTGGCAGGGTTAAATTTCCCTACTATCTTATGATAGCTCCCGGTCCCGTAATGTCCGATCGCAATCGACGCTCCTGCGGCAAGATTTTGAGTCGTGTCCAACACCTGATTTGTGTCGCCAACCAAATCACTACCAATCGTCACCCCATCCCTAATACGTCTTTTTTCAATCTCGCCCTTGAGGTTGCGGTACGTGTCGTCAAATTTCAAATCAATTGAATTGTAATTGTGGATTGAAACCGTTCCATCTGAGATAAGGCTGCGAATATGATCGACGTATGTATTCATCGTTGTGATGTCTTGCGCAATTTGCGTCATGCCGCCTTTAAGCTGCTCGTCTTTTGCATGAAGGAGTGCAGTGGTATCTTCCACTTCCCGCTGTGCGTTACTTATGCCTTGGTCGATTGTTTGATAATCAAAAGATGGCAACGAGACGACATCAGCGAATTCTCCTTTAATCTCATCCAATGCTTCGCCATGCGTCTTGCCATCATCTTTAATTGATTTAATTCATCGTGCAGCTCATCCATTAGGAACGTTTCCTTCACCATTGCTTGCTCATAGAATTCATTCGCTAACTCTTTTTTGATCGTATCGAGTTGGTCTTCAAAATCATCAATCACGCGACGAAGCAAGATGGTGAATGGTCGATGCGCATCGACCCAAAAACGTTCAATATTCGAAGCGGTCCGACCTCGAAAAAACTCTCTTCCCCAGCCCCATGCTCTTTCTCCTCGTAAGTAGCTGAAAAAATCACTGAACTGGCTTCTTTGTTCTTTCAAATCAGTGACCATTTCTTCAAGCATCGGAAGCAGTTGGTCAGCATCTAGTGTTTTCTGACTCATCCCACACTGCCTCCTTTTATATTGCTTGCAACAGCTGTTTCGCTTTCTTCGAATTTGTTGATTAATGATTCGATATCACTGACATTTCCGAGTACTAGAGATTGATAGTTTTGCAAGAGCTGCTGGAAGTTCTCCATATTTTCTTTTGCTTGTTCAATCGTTTCAAGTATCGTTTCGCCACCATCATAAGACTTCTCTGTAGGAATGACATGTTGTATAGCGGTTCGAATTTCATTTAAGTTCTCTTTTGCTTTGCCTGGATTTAAGCGAATCTCTTCACTCAATGCAAAAACCTCCTTTAATGATGAAGGCGTTATCCTATCGACACACGCTCTTCTGCTTCTCAGTTGGTTAAACTTACTTATCGATTGCTTAGCCACTCATGTTGTCATTCTTACGTTGTCTCACTAAAAGCAACCAAAATCGTCTTCACACCGCTTCGTTCTTCTCTTCCATATGCGGTGCTTTACTCGCTAGAGCCTTACGAAATTCTTGCTCTCGTTCTGGCGATATCTTTACCATTGGATTACCTTCTGTATCTTTAATCGCGATCCCTTTTGTCGACATCATGACTCTTACTCCACCCGGGGTAAACCCTTTAGCTGGATGAATACTACTCATTTTTTCGTACGGAAAGAAATACCCAAAAAATCCCGCGCTCACTTGCAAGCCCTCATCTTTGAGCTCGTAACTCATACTCATTGAGGCTGTAATTAAAATAAGTCCAATGATCAATAGCGGTCCAAACCCAAAGGTCATGAGTGGTGTAGCCGATTCACTTGTATAGACGTATACGAGAATAAGGATACCAATTAACCAAGCACCAATCATGATGCTATTCATTACCCAATCGCGATTTGACTTGTACGTCATCTGTTTCACCTCATTACTTCTACTTAACGACGATACCGATTCTCTTTCACACGTAGTGTTAGAAAGTTTTTCCTTTTTAAGTTTACCCCACTTAGCTACCACACGAAACAGTACCTTCTTCCCTTTCCACGCTAAAAAGAACCAAAATCTAGGTCTTTCAAACCGCTCTTTTGGTCTTTTTTTAACTTTTCATAGATAAATGAACAGGTCGTTGCGCCTAATCCGAGTCACATTGCACCAGTAACGTGGCTTAACCTAGTCATTCGCTTCCTTCTCAATGCTCTAATTTAAATGTAGCTACCTTAGCTAAGAAACAGCTCTTTTATCCCCTTTTCACACACCGCTCTATATCTCCCTAAAAAGACTAGACATATTTCCATTTAATAAACGTATATATTTAAAGTCGCTTTTGAGATGCATAGGTCTTTGATCCTAATATTCCAAAAACGAAGTTCTCCACAAATTGTCAAAATCCGACAAACTAAAGTATCATTTTTTCTCATTTAATGCAAAAAAAGAGACTCAAGCTACGATAATTATGGTGTAGAATGATTATCAATACCTAGTTCAATAGTTGCGAAATTGAGGTGATTTTATGAATCTAAATGTAAAAGCATACCGTCTTATGCAGGAAGTGGACAAATGGTTACGCAAAGAAATGCGTTTGCCTGCTCACCTTCCCGCCCGCGATGTGATTGATCAATCTCTCATTGCTCTTCAAGGACGGCTAAGTACGCGAGAGCTCGACCGGTTATGGCACATCAATTATTTACGCCAAGACTTAATGAATTTTGAAACAATTTCTCCTTACCAACTTACCTTTATCCGTGAAGTGAGGCAGACATTGCTGGCGCTTGATCAAGAGCCAGAAGGAATTAGCCAAGAAGAAATGGATCTTCTTAACAAGGATGCATGCTATGTACAGTAGTGGTCCTCACATCCAAAACGGCTGTATGAGCGCATGCTTTGCTTCACACTAGCTTGTCTGCTTGTTTTTTCGGCCGGTCCGCATATGAATCTATTTGCTTTTGCTGAGGAACAAAAAGAAAAAGACGTATTAAAACGTACGACTGATGAGCCTATCTATCTCGGAGATGCGTTTAAGCTAGAAGTCGAGGATGCTTTTTTGGAAGCGGACTCTGTGTCTGTCATGATTCCGGATGGTCTTGTTTGGGTTGAAGAGGAGGGCGAAGAAGACAAGTTCGTTACCTATGATCCTCCGTCGGACGTACTGATCTTAGAAGACTTGCAACAAACACAGTCGTTCTCTCTCTTAGCAACAGCTTCAGGTTCGTTTGAATTAAAAGCGACTGTACATACAGAAAATGCACCTGACGTCTCTAACACATTCGCGATTAATGTCATGATTCCCAAAGAAGAAGTCGAACAACCTTCTGAAGAGGATGCAGTTGAAGAATCGCCTGATAACGAGGTTGACGAAGAGCCTGGTAACGATGAACCAACTGTTCCTGAAGACGAGGATGAGAAAACAACTGGACCCGAAGAAGACTTAGCAGAAGAAACAAAGCCGGAAGAACAACCAGAACATGAGCAACCAATCGAAGAAGAAACCACACCCGAAGAACAACTAGAGAACGACCATTTGCCAGAAACGACACCTCCTAATGAGGAGACCATCGAAGAGGATAGTGTAGAAGAGTCGGAAGTACAGCCAGAGGAAAGTCTCGTGAAGGAACCAAAGGAAACAGAAACAAACCGCACCACACAACGGACGCAAACCATGGTTGAAACTGCCAATGTAAACACCATCCCTGCTCCGCCAGTCGGCGGACCAAATGTGGGAGATTTATTCACATTTGCAGGTGACACAAACGTTGCCCAACACTCTAGTCGCAACGTGCGAGTCTTAGCGGATGGCACACGTAATAAAGCATCAGCGATGTGGTTTAATGAAAAAATTGATTTAAGCAAGTCATTCCAAACATCGATGTATCTCTATATTAATGGCTCAACTGCAACCAACGTCAAATTGCCGATGGACTGACGTTTACGATGCACAATGACGCTCGTGGTGTTAGCGCGATTGGACAAAGAGGAGAATCACTCGGCGCATATGGGACGATTCGCGGATCATCCTATAGCGGGTTTATTAACAGAGCGGTTTCGTTTGAATTTGATACGTACTACAACGGTGATTACAGCGATCGTACTTTAAGCAATTCAAATCATACGGCCGTTGTGATTCCGTCTACTGCCGTACAAGACTCAGGTCGTTACCGGATGCAACATATGAATCTTAAATCTCAAAACCTGATCAGCGGAAGTTGGCAGCCCTTTTCAGTAAGTTGGCAACCCCAACCTGGATGGTTGACTCCATATGCCGGGACCCTAACGTATAAACTCGGCAACGCAACAACGACCTACTACACGAACAATTACCGTACTACTTTTGGAAGCAATTCCGTTCATTGGGGCTTCACAGGCGCAACTGGTGATGAGATGGGGCTTTATGCCATCGCTTACGCTGACTTGCCACAACGCCCACGAGCGCAAAAACAAGTCCGCAACCTCTCAGCTGGTGAGAGTCAGTTTCGCACGAACACGACCGCATACCCAGGCGATACGCTTGAATACCGGTTAACACTCGAAAACCCTGCCGAAAACGGACTTGGCGCCGCGTGGCCGAATGTCGAAGTGACAGATCCTTTACCAGAAGGGATTCAGTATGTTGAAAGTGGCTCGACGGATAAACCAACACGCGTGAGTGGAAACACGTTGTACTTTGATGCTGGCACCATCGGAATGTCCCAAACAAAGACGCTCACCTTCCGAGCACAAATGAAGGATGACGCAAACGGATCACTCGTTAACCAGGCGTATGCAGAAGCAAAGTCAGGTGCCTTTAGGGGGCAAGTTTCATCAAATGAATCTACGGTATCGCGGAAGGCTATTGAGATCAACGGTGATCCTGTCGCACAAACATTCCCTAGAGGGTCTAATCCAAGCGATTGGGATCTTGCAAAATTTGTGGAAAACATCAAAGTTACTCCTGGCTCATTGAAACAAGAAGGAGAAGTTGTTGGTTTTTCCGGCAACCCACCTAACACCAATCAACCAGGCACGTATACCGTCGGTGTTCGAATTAAAAGTTCGATTTACCCTGGCGTAGAACGGATCATCCAAGTACCAGTGACTATTGTTGACGGGGCGCTTTCCTTCATTGCTCCTGACTTGGATTTCGGCATCCAAACGATTTCATCGAAGCCTGAACGTTATTTCGGCCATGTTGAAAATCGGGAGCTGTCGATTACCGATACGCGCCATATTAAAGGGCATTGGGCGCTTTCTCTGAAACTCTCATCACCGCTGACAGATAGAGAGAATGGCACCCCTCTTTCCGCTGACTTCGTTTATAAGGATGACGGGGTGGAACAGCTCATTGGTCCAGAGGAAGCACAGATTGCGAACGGGCGCATCACAGACGGGACACAATTTGTTTTGTCTGATTTATGGTCAGATGATCCAGCAAACGAAGCAGGGTTCTTCCTTGATGTTGCACCAGGCAGCGCCAAAGTGGATCAGTCTTACAGCGCAGACTTAACTTGGACGCTTCAGGATGTGCCAGCCAATGAGTAACTCGAGGTTGCTTCAGGCACTAAAGGAGGTGAGGAACGTTATACGAAAGACTTTCCTGCTTCTTGTCGGGACACTTGCAGTCGTCACACTCCTTATGACCAACGAAATGCAAGCGGAGACAGAAACAGATGTTGGCGTTGGTTTTTATGGTGAGTACCCTATCCACTCTCCAATCGAAGACGACAACGTAACAGCCCCGCTGCCGGTGCTGCCGCAAACAGGAGACAGCTCTTCCTTTGCTTATGTATTACTTGGGATTGGGTTTCTTCTAACAGCACTTGTGTTAATAGGCTGCCTAATCAAACCAAAAAAATTGAATGAAACGAGGACGTAAGATGAAGAAAACATTGCTTTTCACATTAGTTGCAGTTGCCACACTCTCTTTTAGCGGCATTTCCGAAGCTGAGAGTGTCGATTACAAATCAAATGGGGCTGTTAAGTTTGTTCCAAATACAGATATTACCCCTCCTGTTGACCCGGAGAACCCGGATCCAGAAAACCCAGTCGATCCGATTGATCCAACTGATCCTGAAGGACCAAATCCTGGTACACAAGGACCGTTAAGCATTGATTACGCGTCAAGTTTAGACTTTGGCGAAAACGAAATTTCTACGAGAGACATGGTCTATGTAGCGAAAGCGCAGGAATTAAGCGATGGTCGTTATGTGCCAAACTACGTGCAAATTACCGACAACCGTGGAACGAATGCAGGCTGGACGCTACAAGTACAACAAAACGGACAGCTTACCAATGAAACGACACAGAACAACGAATTAACGGGTGCTGTCATTGCATTTAGTGGAAGTGCGGTTGCCGGAACAATGAATAACGTGGATGCCCCTAGCCACCCTGAAGGCTTTACGCTTGATCCAGCAGGCGCAACATCACTCGTTATGGCAGCTACTGAAGGAGCTGGCGCAGGCACATGGGTCAATCGCTTCGGGGAAGTTGATGGAGATGGATCAAACAATTCAGCCATCACCCTTTCTGTTCCAGGTAGCACACCGAAAGACCAAGTGACTTATAGCACAACCCTTACGTGGAATTTGTCTGATGTACCAGGTAATGAATAAACCAATTAATGAAACGGGGATACGTAAATGAAGAAATTGAGTCTAATTCCAATTGCTGTTTTTGCCCTTATTCTTTCCGTAGGCGGAAATACGGCGCTCGCTGAAGGCGGCACGTATGACACAAACGCAAAGATCAAGTTTGTCCCAGCTGAAGACGGTACTGGTCCGGTTGATCCAGAAGAGCCAGAGACGCCAGTTGATCCAGTTGATCCGACTGATCCAGAGGGTCCGGGACCAGGTACACCAGGGCCGTTAAGTATTGATTATGCGTCTTCCTTCCAGTTTGGCGAGCAAGAAATCACTTCTAGAGATAAGACTTACACGGCCGATCCGCAAACCTACAAGGACACGGAAAATGTAGGACCAAACTACGTCCAAGTAACCGATAACCGCGGAACAGAAACGGGCTGGTCACTTCAAGTCGTGCAAAATGGCCAGTTTAAAACAGCATCGGATCAAGAGTTATTAGGAGCGGAAATTCGTGTCAAAAATGCAGCGGTTAACTCGATTTCACAATCGCCAAAACCATCCACAGTAAAGGACTCTTTTGAATTAACACCTGGTACTGTTGATAATGTTGTCTCTGCCCATGACGGAGAAGGAGCAGGTACATACTTGTACCACTTTGGCACGAGTGCAACAGCTGCGGAAAGTGTTGAACTCTTTGTACCGGGGTCTTCCACAAAGTATGCGGACTCATACTCAACTACTTTAACATGGACGTTGTCTGACACACCCGGGAATACAGAAGGAAAATAGATAAGCCAAGACTTGAAACGTTGCAAGGCATGCATGATGCGTATGCATGCCTTCTCTATAAGGAAGGGTGTTTATGAAACGATTTAAGTGGATATTACCGTTTGCTTTGCTCGCAACCCTTGTCCCTACTCACTTTGCTGAGGCATCCGAATTTAATTTTTCAGTGACAACGATCATTCCCGATAACCAACGCGACCCGAACAAGACGTATTATGATCTTGTGCTTGAGCCGGGCGAAACACAAACCGTAGAGATGTTGCTTCAAAACGATACAGAAAGTGACGTCGTCATTGCACCAACGATTCATTCAGCAACAACAAATGTAAATGGTGTTGTTGAATACGGCTCAAATGAAATTGAAGCAGATGAAACGTTACAGTTCCCATTAGAAGAGTGGGTTTCAACCGAGGAAGAAATCGTTGTTCCTGCTGGTGGGGAATTCATGCTCCCCCTTCAAATTGAGATGCCAGATGAAGCCTTTGATGGTGTGATCGCAGGAGGAATTACGTTACAAGAACAACGGGAATCAAAAGATGCGACTGCGAATGAAGGAGACCAGGCTTATCTATCGAAAATGAGTATGCCTATGTTGTTGGTATTGTTTTACAACAAAACGAGAATTCTCTTCAACCAACATTAAATATGCTTGATGTTTTTCCTAATCAACTCAACGCGCGTAATGTCATACAGGCCACGCTTCAAAACCCTGAAGCGATGTATGTAAACCAACTAGCCGTTGATGCGGTTGTTAAGAATGAATCAGGTGAAGCTGTATTTGAGGCATCCCAAGATATGATGCAGATGGCTCCAAATTCGCAGTTCGACTTTCCGATTTCCTTAAACGGACAGCCGCTTGAACCAGGTGATTACCGTCTTGAGTTGACCGCAACAGCAATGGGCGAAGAATGGAAATGGGATGAAGCTTTTTCGATTGAAGCCGACGAAGCAAGCGCACTAAACGAAAGCGATGTTTCAATACCACCACCTGATCATACGTGGACATACATCAGTATTGGCATTGCGTTTATCACCCTTTCAGTTGTTCTTTTTTTGATCCATCGTCGAAAAAAGAAAAAGGTCATCCCACAAACAAACAGCAATCCAACGGCATCGGCGAGTTAGGCAATGGCACAGCGGATAAAAACAAACATACCCTTTATCGTTATTGCCTTTCTGTTTCTAACAGGCTTACTCTTAATCGCTTCGCCGTTTATTCGAGACTTTATCATTGAGCGCAGTATTTCGCACTATCAAGATGAATTTGACCGTTTAGCACCGGTGGAACACGATGGTCCCCCCGGCGCAGCAAACATTATTGCAGAAATTGAACGCCCGACAATGACGACAGTCTTGCGTCATGCATTTTTACAAACGGATGCACCAATAGCAGGTGCTATCGCCATTCCAGACATCCGTTTCATCCTGCCCATTATCGATGGATTAACAACAGAGCATCTTTTATATGGAGCAACGACACTAACAGAAAACCAGCCAATGGGCGTGGGCAACTACGTCCTTTTCGGGCACCACATGGCAAAGGGTGACTTATTATTTGGCCCCATTTTACAGCTTGAAAAAGACATGGATATCTTTATCACCGATAAGTCACACATCTATCACTACATAGTGACTGATACAGCGATTGTATCCGAAAATGACACTCATTTCGCTGCTTCAACCGCGGAGCCAATCATCACCCTTTTCACCTGCGATATCAGCAAACCAACCAATATGCGGTTTATGGCACAGGCAGCCCTTGAGTCACAAACCAATTACATAGAAGGAACAAGTGGTGCTGAGCAGTTTGCTAAAAAAAATTGATCATAACGACGTATCTTGTAGAGGGATCTGACGATGTTAATTGATAAGCGAATTGAACGGTTGGTAAAACTAACATATAAGCTCTGCTTAGAAGAAACAGTAAACAAACAAGAGTTAGTGATTGATCTCGATTGCTCTTCCAGAACGGTTGACTATACACTAAATGAATTGCAAAGAGAAATCGATAGTGAAACAACAGCAATGAAAATTGAAATCAAAAATGGTCATACCCTTCAACTTACCGGGAAGGATGAAACAATCACAAAAAAACTACTCCATCGCTTTTATTTGCAGGACGATATGGTTCATTTTTTTTATAGAAACATTATCTGAGGGGAAAACAGCAAACGACTATGTCGATCAACATTTCATAAGCCGCGCTACTTTTTTTAGAAAACTAAAGAAACTAAACGACTGGCTTCAAACATACAACTTAACGTTTGATTTACGCACATCACAGATTTCTGGAGATGAGCGTGAAATTAGGCAGTTTTATTATTTTACTTTACTTGAAATCACCGGAAAAATAACTTGGCCTTTTCCAGTAGAAAAACGTTTAATTGAAGCCCGATTGGACCGGATCATTAATGCCTTAGCACTCCAATTATCTAATTCACAAAAAGAGGCCTACCTTTATTTACTTGCGGTTCAATGGTACCGGAATCGCCAAGGGCACTACAGTCCAGAATACGATCGTTTTTTCCCTAAAGAACTCCGAGAACAAATAGCGCTAAGTTGCGGTATTTTTCTCGACTTACTTCCTGAAACAGCACGTAAAGGAGAAGAAGACTTTCTCTTAATGATTGTATTAAATTCACCATGCGTCTATCATCCACTTCCAATTCTTGAAGCCAACATGGAGGTCAATCAAAAAAACGATACGGAAGCATGGGCTGTTACTACTTGTTTTTCGGAGACATTGGAAACACTTTTTCCAAATACATTGACTGAACAAAATAAAAAACATGTCCGCGGACATTTACTTCAGCTTTACCGCAATCATAAATATCACTCTTCAAGTTTTTTAAGCTACAAAGATCTTATTTATGCAAAGGCAATTAAAAAACAGCACCCACTGTTAAGCAATGTCATTAGTAGGGTGACAGATGAGATGGCTAACTCTGGCTTTCTAACCGACCATGCACTTCAAATTCGTTACTTGCTTCTCCTGTATACATTCGTTGATGTAAATAAACTGCACCCGCCTGTGCGGCTACTCATTCTATCAAGTGAAGGACCTATATATGAAGATGCGCTATCTGAGAAAATACATGACTACGTCCCTTTTCATCTAGATATCTCAACATCAGCCATTGCAGAAGTAGAACCTGAACCATATTCCATTATTTTGACGGATACACCAATTGCGAAAGAGACAAACGATAACATCCTCTACATTCATTATCCGCCTACATTTCTTGATTGGCGCCGGATTTACGAACACTGTGAGAAGCTTTATTGGAACCGCCTGAATTATCTTTCATTAGGGTAACTTTTGTGCAACAAAACACAATTAAACAAGTTAAGGTGACAAGGGACGCAGCAAACCACTTCTATGAGGACAGTAGAAACACTGTCCTTTTTAATATGAAGACCGTATAAGGAAATTCATTATGAGGATTTAAACATTCCCTTACAGCAATGTCCCATGAGCGTTTCTTTCCTCAGCACTTGTTCTAGAGAAAAGAAAATGATAAAGTGTTCAAATATTCCATAAAATTCGAGAGGGTTATGTAAATCATGACTGATATTTTCACTACTAATTTTGAGAAATATTACGACACGGAAATGTATGACCAATTAAATGAACATTCGAAAGTTGAAATGCCCATTCTACTCCATTGGATCAAGAAAGAAAATCGAATTTTAGAACTTGCTTGTGGTACCGGAAGACTAGCCATTCCTTTAGCTGAAAAAGGCTATGAAGTGACGGGCGTAGATTTAAATGAGGGGATGCTTCAAAAGGCAAAGGAAAAAGCTGCACAAAAAAACGTAACAATCCCTTTTTATTTACAAGACTGCACGCAATTATCTTTTCCAGACCAATTTGATTGTTTTTTTATGGTTGGCAACTCATTCCAACATTTCTTAACAAATCAATCACAAAATGCTCTCCTTACATCTGTCTCAAAACATTTAACAAACAACGGAATCTTTATTTTTGATACGCGGAACCCCATCTTGGCTGAGCTATCGAAACCGGATCATTATGTAACTGAATTCCAGGATTATAGAGGCTACGACGTTAAAGAACATCATCTTGAAACGTATGAAGATGGGGATCAGCTATTACGTTGCGAAACACAAAGAAAATACTTCAAAAACGGTGAGTACCTTCACTCTGAGCAAGATTCCATTCTTTTACGCTATACATATCCATTGGAAATGAAACGGCTTCTTTCCTCACATGGCTTTAAAATCGAGAAAAGCTACGGAAACTGGAAAGGCGAAGATGTTACAACCAATGCTCCACAAATGATTTTTATTTGTCGAAAATAGGGAGATTTTTTTATCTCTTTTAAACACCAAACATAATGACTCAAATAGTCCCTTTTGTTCTATCGCTCTATCTTTATTTGCTTAACTATGAGATGATTAAATGATAAACCATCTTTCAATTAACGTTAGGAGTGTCCTATGTATAGAGTGATTTGTACACACAATAACAAACGTACCCTTCTTAAACAATCTGACGAACGAAAAGTCAAACAGTTCTCTACATTTCACGAGGCAAAACTTGCTGCTGAGAAACAAAGTTCAGGAAGCAGTCCTGCTCATGTATGGACAGTTGAACAGACATGGTCCATCAGCGAATAAACGTCCTTCTTCTATACAGAGATTCTCCATAAATCCTTAAACAATCTATTCTAACGCTTTTCTTCTACTGCTGCGCAAGCTAGTTCTCCCAGTAAGTTTTGTTAGGGGGCTCGCAGCTTTTTTGCTTTTTTTAGTCCTCACTTTCACTTTTCTTCCTCCTTGTTCCACAACAACATCTTTGACAGATTTTTCATTGGTTGAATCGTTCCTTTTTGGTTGATTCTAAAAATCAGGGATTTCTTAGTCCGTTTTACTTCCCATTCATTTTGGCAATTATCTATGAACATACATTAGCCATTTTAAGGAGCGACCAATGCATTATCTTCATGTCCTTTTTAATCAACTACCGATTTCCCCTAATGAAGTCGACCATACGTTCACAGTAACAGGCATATCAGACAACTCCTTGCGTACACAGCCAGGTGACTTATTTGTTGCGGTTTCAGGTTTTACGAGCGACGGACATGATTATATTGACAACGCAATTAACAAAGGAGCTAAAGCAATCGTCGGCGAAAGGGACATATCTGGCTTGTCTGTTCCTTATTTTAAAACACCAAACGCCCGGTACACATTGGCCCAATTGGTAGCTCGTTTTTATAAGCGCGAAGGCCAAAAACAAACGATTATCGGCATCACCGGCACAAATGGGAAAACAACAACTTCCTTTATGCTGAAACATATTCTTGAACAAGCTGGCTATTCATGTGCTTTGTTTGGTTCGGTCCAAACCGTTATCAATGGCATCGTTTCGCCTTCACAGACAAATACGACGCTCGGCGCGCTTGATCTTCATCAACATTTAGCTAAAAGCAACGACGATTTTGCTGTCATGGAAGTCTCCTCTCATGCGCTTACGCAATACCGTGTCGCAGGCATCAAATTTGATTTGGCTTTATTTACTAATTTAAGCCAAGACACTTAGACTACCATCAAACGATGGATCATTATTTTGCAGCAAAAAAAACGTTATTTAATCAATTGGCTGATAACGGGACTGCAATTATTAACGCCTATGATTGGTGGGGGCATCAGTTACTTGCCGATCACAGCAAGAGCTGGAAAGGGACAACCATTTCAATCGGAGAGGCTGGAAGTGATTTACAAATTGAAGACATTACGTTTGGCGATCCCATGAACGCTACTTTTCGTGAAAAAGGCGGCTCCTCTTTTCTAAAACTTCCTTTTTATGGCGAACATAATGTTTTTAATGCCGCTATGGCATACATGTCAGCAAAATCACTTGGCATCGAGGGAGCTTTTGCTTTGAATGCGCTCCATACATTTGAAGGTGTACCCGGCCGCTTTGAAGTCATTCGAAATCCTGCAGGCGCTCATATCGTCATTGATTATGCACACACAGAAGATGCCTTTTATCATTGCCTTCATACAGCAAAAAGCCTTGGTGCGAAGCAAATCATCCATGTCTTCGGCTTCCGAGGAGGACGCGATGAAAGCAAGCGTGAGCGAATGGTTGAGATCTCAAAAGAGTGGAGTGATTATATCATCTTGACGTTTGATGATTTGGACGGAACACCACCAGGACAGATGGCACAAGCGCTTCAATCCTTTCCTTTAGGCGAACAAGGGAAAGTGATACTCGATCGTGTTGAAGCCATCGATTATGCGTGGCATATGGCGGAGAAAGGCGATTGGGTATTGATAACAGGCAAAGGAAACGAACCTTACCAACAAGCATACAACTCCCCCGCCATATCTGATCGAGATACCTTGAACGGCTTGCTTGCAGAAGACACGCCACATTAAAAAAACAGAGCTGTGCCCCTGCCGCTCTGTTTTTTGTTAGGAAATTTTCCCCTAAATACATCGAAGCTCAGGGTTCAGCCCGCGGAACTCTGGATTCAGACCCGGAGCTCTGGATTTCAGCGCAGAGCTCAGGATTTCAGCGCAGAGCTCAGGTTTCAGACCCGGAGCTCTAGATTCTGCCCGCGGAGCTCAGGATTT
>BAXC01000106.1 GCA_001310375.1 Bacillus sp. JCM 19041
AATAATTTTAATATATATAATACAATCTATTATGGGGGTAGGATATGAAACATCTAGTTACCTTTTATATTGATGAAAATAATACAATTGAGCACATTATAAAAGCAAAGAGTTCAAAAGCTGTTATAATCGATTTAATGAATCGAGAAGACAAGCGTTATGTATTTGAAAGTGATGACGAAGTTTATTACATTAATTTAGATCATGTGAAATATATTAAGGGCTTTCGAAACAGATGATGATTATATCTTAGATAAGATTATCTTCTAAAACATTTATATGGGGCTGCCTATTATAGGCGGCTCTCTTACTTGATATAATCTTAAGTAACTAGGTTGAGAGCTTAGTGGGGTAAAACCCGTGGAGGTTCGAGTTCACGAAGCCATTTTCTTGTTGTGTAAAAAGGTGCTTTTCTTTAGAGAAAAGATGTCACCTTTTTTGAGTATATGGCGGGATTGTTGAATATAATTTGAGATCTATCGTATGAATTTATATCGAAAATATATTTATTCATTAAAAATGAAAGGAATATACTATATGAAATCTGAAGGTAATAAGTTTCTAATTGTAAAAGCCGATGAAGTTGATTTAGATGTAAGGATGCAAATGTCTGAAATTTTTGCGGAAGGCTTTACACAATGGCTTGTCTTTTTTTCTAAAGATAAAAACGTTATTGCAAAGGCTTTTGCTCATATGTTTATTTTAGATCAATTTTTTGTAGCTATAGCAAATGGAGAAATTGCCGGAGTTACGGCATGTACAGATGGAACAAAAAAATCGGTAAAATTAAATAAAAAAGAGTTGAGAAAGCACTTAGGTTTCTTCAAGGGAAGCATGGCAGGAACTTTTTGAAAAAGGAATTTGAAGATCCTTATGAAAACTTCCCTCCAAATACTGGATCAGTTGAGTTTGTTGGAACAGCTCCTGAATTCAGAGGACAGGGCGTAGCATCTCAAATCATTCAGCATATTATCGAAAATACAACGTACAACAATTACGTTATTGAAGAAGTTGCTGATACAAATACTCCGGCAATGAATTTATATAAAAAAATGGGTTTTGAGGAGTATAAACGGAAGGCTGTTCCACAAAAGGTAGCGAAAAAAAATTGGAATAAATAATTTTTTGGCTTTGAAATATGTGAATAAATGAGGCCGTATTATAAAAGAAACTCTTAGGGGAGTGTTTAGATTAATGGCTGAATAAGTGACTTTTGGGGTAAGTATCAGGTATACTTATGAAATGCTAGAAAATCCACCTTTTCATACATTGAGGGTAGGAAACAAAATAAAGGTACCTAAGCAAACTTTTATCTCATGGTCCTAGGTGAAGAAAAGCAAGGAGATTGATTCCTTGCTTTTTCATTTGCCCAATGCTATTCTTTCTTCAAGGCAACATCATTTAGTGATTCTAGTTGGCAGGAGAAACGGCAGGAAACACCCTGCCGAAAAGGTGTATCAAGGTGGATTACAGTATACTAGCTAAATTGCGTTTCATTCTTTAACCGCCGTTATATCAAGGTTTTTATCACTATATGCAACCAAAGTACATCACAATTGAATATTTGTAACTTCGGGGCCGGGTGAAAATCCCGACCGGCGGTGATAAGGCAAGTGCCTTTTAGTCCGTGACCCGTAGCATTTTTTGCTCCGGTGGATCTGGTGAAATTCCAGAGCCGACAGTGACAGTCTGGATGGGAGAAGTTAAGTCGCAATTTGAAAATGAGCTTATGTCAGCTTATTTGTGTTGCGCAAAAATTCGTAAGCATGTAATAAGCTACGTTTATTTACTATACCCTGAAGAAGTGTTCTTCAGGGATTTTTGTGTTTAAAAAAGGAGGGGCAAAGATCGATGTTTACTGGAATTATCGAAGAAAAAGGAATTGTTTCATCAATTAAACAAAAGGGACAATCTCTGACACTGTCAGTTAGGGCTGAAAAGATTTTAATTGACGTTTCCTTAGGTGATAGTATTGCTGTAAATGGTGTGTGCTTAACGGTTACAACATTTACGAAGCATTTATTTACTGCAGATGTGATGCCTGAAACTTTTCAAGCAACGACATTAAAACAACTTGTTAACGGCAGTCCGGTGAACTTAGAACGAGCGATGCCAGCTACTGGTCGATTCGGTGGACATATTGTTTCGGGTCATATCGATGGTATGGGTGTAATTAAAAAGCGCGAGCCAGCACATAACGCGATCTACTTTGAGGTTGGTGCAAGCAACGACTTACTTCGTTATATTGTACCGAAAGGATCAATTGCAATTGATGGAACAAGTTTGACGGTATTTGATGTTTCAAAAGACCGTTTTACGATTTCAATCATTCCACATACACTTGATGAGACCATCTTTGGTATTAAACAACCAGGTGATTCTGTTAATTTAGAGTGCGATGTGATTGGAAAGTATGTGGAAAAAATGCTTACTGTAAATAAACAATCAGAATCAACGAATCTTGCGCAATTGCTTCAAGAGAATGGTTTCTAATAAGGAGGATAGCTTATGTTTGATTCAATAGAAAAAGCGATAGATGTGTTGAAACAAGGTGGTGTAATTATTGTATGTGATGATGAGGATCGTGAAAATGAGGGTGATTTTCTCGCGCTTGCAGAACATACAACCGCAGAAACGATAAATTTCATGGCGACACATGCAAGAGGGTTAATCTGTGCGCCTATTACTGAACAGCGAGCAAAAGAATTAGATCTTGATCAAATGGTTTCACGTAATACGGACCCTCACGGAACAGCTTTTACCGTAAGTATCGATCATGAGAATACAACGACTGGAATTTCAGCTCAAGAAAGGCACTTACCGTTCGTTCTCTTGTTGATAACGATGTTGCTGGTGGATCATTTAAACGTCCAGGTCATATATTCCCCCTAGTAGCCAAAAATGGTGGTGTTTTAAGAAGAACTGGTCATACGGAAGCAGCTGTTGATTTTGCTAAACTTTGTGGGTCAGAGCCTGCAGGCGTTATTTGCGAAGTAATGAACGGGGATGGAACAATGGCCCGTGTACCTGAATTACGTGAGATTGCAAACGAACATCAATTGCCAATGGTTACAATCAAAGATTTAATTGCTTATCGTCGTAAAATGGAAACAATCATAAAACGTGAGACATCTATCACACTTCCGACAGAATTTGGTGATTTTCAGGCGGTAGGGTATACGAATGCACTTGATGACAAAGAGAGTGTTGCTTTGGTTAAGGGAAATATTGATGATGGAATTCCGGTACTTGTACGCGTGCATTCTGAATGTCTAACTGGTGATGTATTTGGCTCAAAGCGCTGTGATTGTGGTCCACAACTTCATGCAGCGCTCAAGCAAATCGAGGAAGCTGGAAGAGGCGTTCTACTTTACATGAAGCAAGAAGGTAGAGGCATCGGATTAATTAATAAATTGAAAGCATATAAGCTGCAAGAAGAAGGCTATGATACGGTCGAAGCAAATGAAAAGCTCGGGTTTCCAGCTGACTTACGAGACTATGGTATTGGTGCACAGATTTACGTGATTTAGGAGTTAAAGATATGAAGTTAATGACAAACAATCCACGTAAAATCGCGGGACTCGAAGGATATGGTTTAAACATTGTAGACCGTGTACCGCTACAATTAAAAGGGTTTAAAGAAAACGAGAGATATTTAAAAACAAAAAAAGATAAGCTTGGGCACATGCTTAATTTATAGGAGGAATTTTTATGGGACATACGTATGAAGGACATTTGGTAGCTTCTGGATTGAAAGTTGGGATCGTGGTTGGACGATTCAATGAATTTATCACTAGCAAATTATTAGGCGGGGCAGAGGATGCTCTAGTACGCCATGGAGCTGAAGCGGCGGATATTGATATTGCTTGGGTACCTGGGGCGTTTGAAATTCCATTTGCAGCGAAGAAGATGGCTGAATCAGGGAAATACGATGCTGTGATTACATTGGGAACGGTCATTCGAGGATCAACTCCTCATTTTGATTATGTATGTAGCGAAGTAGCCAAAGGTGTCTCATCGATAACGTTAAATACGGGAATCCCTGTTATTTTTGGTGTTTTAACGACAGATACAATTGAGCAAGCTGTGGAACGGGCAGGAACCAAAGCTGGGAATAAAGGTTGGGAAGCAGCAAGTGCAGCAATAGAGATGGCCAACTTAGCAAAAGGATTTGAAACATTATCGTAATCGGAAGCCCAAACCGTCTATGACGGTTTGGGCTTTTTCGTGTTTACGAAAATTACTGTAACAGAACCGTCACAAATTTTCGTGGATCAGATGGTTGTATCAGATACAATTGAAAATGGTCGATTTAGAGAGAAAGTAGGGGAAGATCATTTATAAAGAAACGTTAAGTGCTCTAAATGAACTAGCTTTAAAGAAAAAAACATTGCTAGAGAAAAGCAAGTTGGCATTTTTATTATCGGCGATGCTTGCTGGAGCTATGTAGCGATTGCCGTTGTGCTTGTATATATTATTGGTGATCCGATTGTGCAAAGCTTTCCGGCAGTAACTCCTTTAGTTATGGGGCTTGCTTTTGGTGTAGCTCTGTTGCTTGTTATTTACGCCGGTTCCGATCTATTTACGGGAAGCGTGCTTTATTATACAGTCTCAACACTGAACAAGAAAACAACGATAAAGGACACGCTCACAAATTGGGCATGGACTTACGGTGGGAATGTACTTGGAGCTTTATTGATCGCATGTTTGATTTATTTGGCTGGGATTTTTCAAGGTATCTCTGAAAACCATTACCTGTTCTACATGGCGGAGAAGAAAATGACTGGTGATGCGATGGAACTCTTTTTTAAAGGGATTTTTTGTAACTGGCTCGTTTGTCTAGCAATTTGGACGCCGATGCGTTTAAAGAACGAGATGGCTAAGCTGTTTGTTGTCTTCATTATTATCTTTGCTTTCTTTGCCTCTGGTTATGAACACAGCATTGCTAATATGGGCTTGTTTCATTTGGCTCTACTTCACAACCCAGGTATTGAAACCATTTCACTTGCAGGATATTTCGCAAATATGATTCCTGTAACTCTGGGGAATATTATTGGCGGTAGTGTCTTTGTAGGAATGGTTTATCATTTTATATCAAAGAAAAGTGAGTTAGAGGAACATTCTCAGCACTTAAAAGGAAAAGAAAAGGACGCTGCTTAATAAAGCTACTAAAAGGAAGGACGTACAAAACGTTCTTCCTTTTTAGTGCATTCTAGGCTACAACTTATTGGTTTTAAGAAACTTAATGCGAACGGTTCCGAAGTCGATGTTTATCAACTAAATACGCATTATTTAGGTTACTTGGAGCAAGCCAACGTTCACCAGCTCGTGTGCGGCAAAGTCGTATAAGGTACTCATCGGTAAGGGGGAGGTTGTAATCGCTAAAAAACTGTTTGCCAATATTGTTTAATCGTAATTCAATGTCTCCAAGCAATTGTTTAGCGTCTAGTCCAAGGTTGTGTAATTCAGTGGAATCGTCTTGAATACGCACTAGTAATCTCTTGTAAAGAATGGAAGCGCCTTTATAATTCCCTCTTCTTTCGTGGTAGAGTGCGACTGCGATTTGTATAAGTGTAACCCAGTAAGAATTCTTATTTGTTTTAGGTGCATTTTTCCATTCTTCTTCTAATACTTCATGGCATTCAAAGTAGTCACGGTCGACGTGAAAGTAATGTAAATAATCGAGATATCGTTTAGGGTACATGGTAAGTTATTCCTCCATCATCATCAGCTTAAAAAGTCACTTAATGTTCATATACTGGCATGGCCAGGGATTGCTGATGGAAATGTTGCTTTATGATATACTTTATAGCAGAAATGATGGTGAGACAATGAATACATACAATGTAAGTACTGATTCTTTTGAAGGTCCACTGGATTTGCTTTTGCATTTAATTTCTCAGGCAGAGGTTGATATTTATGATATACCAGTGGCAACAATAACCGACCAATATTTAAATTTCATTCATACAATGCAAGAACTTGAGTTAGATTTAGCCAGTGAGTATTTAGTAATGGCTGCAACATTGCTGCAAATTAAGAGTCAAATGTTATTGCCAAAACCAGAGGAGTTATTTGAAGACCATGAGGACTGGATCGAGGAAGATCCGCGAGAAGAACTTGTAGAGCAGCTACTAGAGTACCGTACATTTAAAGAAGCAGCAGAACAGTTAAAAGAAAAAGAGGCAGTTCGTAGTTTACTTCATACGAGGCCCCCAGATGATTTAGATGGCTATTTAACTGATGAAGAGCAACGTAAACTGCAAATCCGTGATGTGACATTATTGGATATGTTAGGTGCTTTTCAAAAAATGTTACAACGCAATGTTTGGAACACGCCAAAAACAAGAACAATCCAAGGGGAAGAACAGTCAGTTGAAAAGAGAATGAATGAACTTCTTGATCAACTAGGGACGGCTGCTGGACCGTCAGGATTTAGCCAATTAATTGAGCCAGGGAATCGAGGTCACTTGGTTGTGACATTTTTGGCAATGCTTGAGCTAATGAAAACCCGAGTAGTTTATTGTGTACAAGAAACAAGTTTTGATGAAATATTGATTTATATATGGGATGGGGATAAAGATGCAATCAAGTAAGCTGGCAAGGGCAGAAGGCTTGTTATTTATTGCAGGCGATGAAGGCATTTCGCCGGCAGAAATTGCTCATTTAATTGAAATTGATGAAAATGAAGCAGTAGAACTGCTTGATGAATTAAAAAACAGAATGAATCAAGATGACCGTGGCATTCAACTGATGCGCCTGGCAAATCGTTTTCGGTTAACCACGAAAGAAGAGCATTCGGATATGTATAAAAAGCTTGCTGCTTCTCCAATACATGGTGGCCTATCGCGCGCTGCGCTAGAAACACTAGCAATCGTTGCGTATAAACAGCCAATTACAAGAGTGGAAGTGGATGAAGTACGTGGTGTTAAATCAGAGAAAACGCTACAGTCTCTTGTTTCTAAATTACTTGTAGAAGAGTGTGGGCGTGCTGCTGGCACGGTAGAGCGATCCTTTATGGCACTACTTCTTATTTTTTGGATCACTTTGGCTTAGAATCACTAGAAGAACTTCCGGCATTAAAAGAACTGGATTTAACTGAGGAAGGTCTCGATGAAACGGATTTATTTTTTGAAAATATGGAGACGGAGTGAAGCAGAAGTTTAGACTAATGAAATAAAACTAAGGAGGTTCATACGATGCACGCAATGTACGCCTCAGAAATGACACTAGAAGATGCGAGGCAAATTAGTGTTTGGTCATACGATGAACCTTATAGTATGTATTCGATGGATTCTTCAATCGAAACAGTGGAAGAATTGATAGCTGGTGATTATTATGCTGTTTACTCTCAATCAATGTTAATTGGCTTTTATTGCACAGGGCGATCAGCACAAGTTCCTAGTGCTAAGCTACAAGGTGTATACTCTGAAGGATACATTGATATTGGTCTTGGTTTAAAACCGAATATGACTGGAAAAGGGTACGGGAAAGACTTTATGTCTTTTATTTTGGATGAAGTGCTTAAGCATTCTCCTAAAACTAGATTGCGGTTAACTGTTGCAAAGTGGAATACAAGAGCGATTCGATTATATGAGCGCTTTTCGTTTGTAGAAGTAAAGCAATTTTCTAGAAACAAAATGACTTTTTTGGTTATGAAACAAAAAAAAGAACTAAAGCATCAGCCAGAAAACTGGCCGATGCTTTTAGTTTTGTTTAGCAAGCTCATCCATTTCTATCTGTGTAAACACACGTGATCTTGTTAAAAAACGTTTCCCCTCTGGTCCCTCTAAAGAAAACATTCCCCCACGTCCCTTTACAACGTCAATAATTAATTGCGTGTGTTTCCAATACGCATACTGGTCTTTAGCGATATAAAAAGGAGCTGAGACGATCGTGCCAAGTAAGACGTCAGAATTGCCAATTTTTAATTCTCCTAATGGATAACACATAGGTGAACTCCCATCACAACATCCGCCAGACTGATGAAACATAACAGGACCGTGCATCGCTTCTAATTGAGCGATTAACTTTTTGCAATCCGAGGTTGCGATCACACGCTCTACCATGAGTACCTCCTAAAAGAATCCTTGGGCTTGATCACTATAACTGACTAAAAGGTTTTTTGTTTGTTGGTAATGGTTAAGCATCATGAGGTGATTTTCACGGCCAATACCAGATTTTTTGTATCCACCAAATGCTGCATGCGCAGGGTAGGCATGGTAGCAGTTTGTCCAGACACGTCCTGCTTCAATTGACCTACCAAAGCGATAAGCTGTATTCATATCTCGACTCCAAACACCGGCACCGAGACCGTATAAGGTATCATTGGCAATTTCAAGCGCTTCATCGGAATTCTTAAAGGTGGTTACTGAAACAACGGGTCCAAAAATCTCTTCTTGAAAGATACGCATGGCGTTATTACCTTTGAAAACGGTGGGCTTTACATAAAAACCTTCAGAAAACTCTCCTTGCAAGGTGTTTCTTTCGCCACCGGTTAATAAAGAAGCTCCTTCTTCTTTTCCAATGGAAATATAAGAGAGGATTTTTTCCAATTGCTCTTCTGATGCTTGAGCACCGATCATTGTTTCCAATTCCAATGGGTTTCCTTGTTTAATAGACTCTACTCGTTTAAGTGCTCGTTCCATAAACTCATCATAAATGCTTTCTTCAATCAATGCTCTAGAAGGACAAGTACATACTTCACCTTGATTAAGGGCAAACATGACAAAACCTTCAATTGCTTTGTCTAAAAATGCGTCATCTTTTGCCATGATGTCCTTAAAAAAGATATTAGGTGATTTTCCTCCAAGTTCAAGCGTAACTGGAATGAGATTTTCTGATGCGTATTGCATAATTAATCGACCGGTTGTCGTTTCTCCAGTAAACGCAATTTTTGCGATACGTGAAGAGGAAGCCAGTGGTTTACCAGCTTCTAAGCCGAAGCCACCAACAACATTAACAACGCCTTTTGGTAGTAAATCTTCAATCAATTCAAGCAAAATATAGATAGACGCTGGCGTTTGTTCGGCTGGTTTTAACACAACGCAGTTGCCAGCAGCAAGCGCAGGGGCTAATTTCCAGACAGCCATTAAAATGGGAAAGTTCCAAGGAATAATTTGCCCAACAACGCCGAGGGGTTCATGGAAATGATAAGCAACAGTATGTTCATCGATCTGACTTAAGCTACCTTCTTGAGCACGAATTGCGCCAGCAAAGTAACGGAAGTGGTCAATTGCAAGAGGAATATCAGCATTCAATGTTTCACGGACTGCTTTTCCATTATCCCATGTTTCAGCAACTGCCAGCATTTCTTTGTTTTCTTCCATCCGGTCTGCAATTTTGTTTAACAGAGCAGCACGCGAAGCAGGGGAACTTGTTCCAAAACTTTTTTTCGCTTCATGAGCGGCATCAATTGCTCGCTCAATATCATCTGCATTGGATCTTGCGACTTCACAAAAGACGCGACCAGTGACTGGACTAATGTTTTCAAAATAACGTCCGTTTATTGGTGGGACCCATTCACCATTAATGTAGTTGTCATACCGTTCTTTGAATGAGACAAGGGAATTCGTTGAATTTGGTAGCGCATAACTCATCTAGATCTCCTCCAAACATTTAGTAACCACAAAGGCTCTGTAAGCAAAGTTCGACATTGTGTAAGCGTTTTCCTTCTCGGGTATATACACGAATATAATAAAGGCGGGCTATTACGCATAAGAGTGTATAAGAAGCGGAAAAAAGGAGTTGGATGCAACAATATGGATACACATCAGAATGCAATTAAGAATTGGAAAGAAGAGTTGGAACTACGATGGCGGCGGGAACAATCAACATTAGAAAAAACAGCACCGAGTGAAATGGTTGATGGTTTTAAACGCTCACTCGAACAATTAAATGAAGTGTTACTCCATTATCCAGAACGTATGGATGAATGTGCTCAAGACGCATACGATTGCTGGGTTAATATGGAAATGTCTAGTCAAGAAAACCGAGCGGGGAGCGTACATATTCATCAACTCCCACCACTTCCGTATGCTTATGATGCGTTGGAACCATATATTGACGAGAAGACGATGCGAATTCATCACGATAAGCATCATCAAAGCTATGTCGATGGCTTAAATAAAGCGGAAAAGGAGATGGCGAAAGCACGAAAAAGTGGGAACTATGACTTGATTAAGCATTGGGAGCGAGAAGCAGCTTTTAATGGCGCAGGTCATTATCTTCATACTTTGTTTTGGTTTAGTATGAGCAAATGGCAATAAAAAGCCCCAAGGGATATTACTTGAGCAAATAAAGAAGGATTTTGGATCATTCGAAAAAATGAAACAACATTTCTCTAAAGCTGCAGAAGCAGTAGAGGGTGGAGGTTGGGCTCTTCTCATTTGGGCTCCTCGTGCGGCTAAACTGGAAATTCTGCAAGCAGAGAAGCATCAAAATTTATCGCAACAGGACCAAGTCGTACTCCTAGCTCTTGATGTTTGGGAGCATGCCTATTATCTTAAACACCAGAATGAAAAAAAACCATATATTGAAGCATGGTGGAATGTTGTTTATTGGCCGGAAGTGGAAGAGCGGTTCAAGCAGGCATCACAATTAAAGTGGAAACGCTATTAAGGATAAAAAAAGAAGACACGTGCTCTTGTTGCACGCGTCTTCTTCTTCATTTTATAAAATAGGGGATAGTAATCTCGAAATAGATTCTTTGAAACGGATCCGTTTTGCTCGATTTTCGTATAGTTCTAATGTTAAATGCGTTGAGACTTTTACGTCTTCTGCGAAATCTTGAATTAGTTCGTTTGCAATAACAGGATCATAGATAAACGCGTTTACTTCAAAGTTAAGCTTGAAACTACGCTGATCAATATTTGCGGTTCCGACAGAACTTACTTTTTCATCAACAATGAGAACTTTATTATGAATGAAGCCATTCTCATAAATGTATACTGTTGCGCCTGATTTTAGCATTTCTCCAATATGAGAGGTTGTAGCCCAGTAAACAAACATATGGTCCGGTTTGTTAGGATCATGATTTTCACCTCAATGCCTGTTTGTGCTGCGACACGTAACGCATCAAGCAATGTTTGGTCAGGGATAAAGTAAGGCGTTTGAATGAGAATTGATTTTCTTGCATCCATAATCATTTTTAAATAGCCATTTTTGATTTGTTCAAATTCAGAGTCAGGACCACTGGAAACGATTTGTATAGGTGTTTTGCCAGTGTACTCAAACTGAGGGAAGTACCGATTATGATAAGAGATATGGTACTCTTTTGATGCTTGATTCCAGTCTAATATAAAGCGGGTCTGGATAGCAGCAAGAGCTGGCCCTTCAATTCTTAAGTGGGTATCACGCCAGTATCCGAATTTCTTCTTTTTTCCAAGGTATTCATCACCGACATTAAAACCACCTATATAACCATATTTTCCATCAATATTCACTAGTTTGCGGTGATTTCTAAAGTTAAGTCGTAAATTGATGATCGTAAAACGTGAAGGAAAGAAGATACCAACTTCTCCACCAGCTTCTCGGAACGCTTTTAAGTAGCGTTTTCGTAAGGAACGAGAGCCCAGATCATCATATAGCAATCGAACTTTCACGCCTTCTCTCGCTTTTTCCGTTAAGGCATCAATGATTTCTTTACCAATGCCATCATAACGGAAAATATAATATTGAATGTGTATGAACGTCTCTGCGTTTTAATATCCGATAGAAGTTGATCAAATTTCTTTTTCCCATCAGTAAAAATACGAACATCATTTTGCTTTGTTAAAATCGCGTCATTATTCATCAAATGCATGTAGATTAAGTCGCGATTTTCATCAACAGTTGTGCTATTAAATCGGAATGTTGGGCTTAACAGGTCATCTTTTTGCTCGGTAATCAAATGGTCTAAACCAACTTTTTTAATGCCTTCCCATTGAAACATTTTTCTTCGAGTCAGTGTTTGTCCGAGCAAAATATAAATAATAAAACCAACTAAGGGAATAAAAAATAATATGAGCAGCCATGCCCATGTTGCTTGTGCGTCTTTTCTCTCAATGAATATTAAAATGGCTGCGAGCAATAAATTAACGATAAGAAGCGCAGCAAACAAATAGGATGGCAGTGGTATCTCAATAATCATAGGCATCAACCTGCAACTTTCTCTTTTTGTCTAAAAGCGCCCCGAACGAAAAATGGCCCATATAATCCAGAGAAACATTAGGGATGTAATTGTAAGCCCTATTTCAATCGCTGGAATTTGTAGCAAGATTGTAGGTTCTGCTGTCAAGGAACCACCTATAATGACACCGGCCATAATGATGCTAAACGAAAGAAGGACAACAGAAAAAGCAAGTTTGTTACTAATACGGTCAACTTTTTTTATTAAGTCTTTCATTTCACTGATTGAAATGGAGACTTTCAGTTTGCCTTTTCGAATATCTTTAAGTGTCATACTTACATCTTTAGGCAAAAGACGTAATGTGTTAAACCCATCTTGGACTTCATTTTGGACTTTTTTTGCAAATCTGCGCGGATCATACCGTTCTTTAATAAGTGTTCGACCAAATGGTTCAACGATATCAATTATTGCAACGGATGGAGCTAACGTTGATACAATTGATTCAACCGCGAGCAACGCTTTACCGAGCATCGTTAAATCAGCGGGTACGAGACAATCATGTTGATTTGCAACCGTAAATAAATCTTGAACAGCTTCGCCTAAAGAGATTTCGGACATTGGAAGGTCGTAATACTTTAAACGCAGATGGTCCAAATCATCACGTAGTCGATCACGGTCAACTTGATCATGGACAATATTCATTGAATATAGAGCATCCATTACCCGGTCAGTATGTCTGCTCTTTAATCCTTGTACAAGTAACGCCAAGCTGTGTCGCATGTGTTCAGAAAGGCGTCCAACCATACCAAAATCAATTAGGACAATATCGTTGTTTTTTGTGACAAATATATTTCCAGGGTGTGGATCGCCATGAAAAAAACCGTGGACGAAGATCTGCTCAAACATTCCGGTTGCAAATCGTTCTGCCACAATCTCCTGATTAAACCCTTTATCATATGTAGCCTCAGTTATTTTTGTGCCGTCTACAAGCGACATGGTTAAAACTTTAACTGAGGAATAGGCAGAAAAAATAACCGGTGTATACATGTACGTTTTGTCTTTTGACTGTCGCTTAATCCGTTCGGCGTTTTTAGCCTCATTTTTATAATTGATTTCTTCCTTCAGAGCTTCCGCAACTCATGAAACAAATCAATTAAGCGAAAACGTTTGATCCAGCCGATTCGTTCTTCTGCAAGCTCAAGGAGATCTTCTAGAATCGCAAGGTCAGTCTCTACAATGTGCTCTATATTAGGGCGGCGTACTTTTACGACTACTGATTCTCCGGTTGGCAACTCCGCTTGGTGAACTTGCCCAATGGATGCTGCCGCAAAAGGTTCAGGGTTAAAAGAATGGAATAGTTGAGTGAGCGGCGCACCAAGTTCTTCTTCTAAAATTAATTTGCTTCATCATACGAGAAACTAGGAACATTATCTTGTAAATTCTCCAGCTCAGTAAGCACGTGCTGTGGAAACAAGTCAGCACGTGTACTAGCGAGTTGGCCCATTTTTATGAACGTTGGACCAAGTTCTTCAAGCAAGAGGCGAATTCGTTTTGCTACAGAAAGATCCGAATCATTTTTCTTCCTTTTTTTTCTTTCTTGTTTTCGTTCGGTCAAGAAGTCCTAAGTCTCGAACAATTTGACCGAATCCATAATGGTAAAGTGCGGTAATAATATCTTGATATCTAGAAAGATAGCGGATCCGTTTTTTAAGCATTGGCTATGTCCTTTCCAGCCGTTGTTTTACTCTGTTTCTGACTGTTCTTGCTCACTAATTGTTTTTTCCAAAACTGCAATGCGCGCTTTTAATGCGTCGACTTCAGCCTTAGTAGGAACATCCATCGAAACAAGAAATTGTTTAATACGTTCATTGACCATTGATTCAATTTCCTGCTGTGCCTTTTGACCTTTCTCCATTAAGTCATCAACAAGTTGGTTTGATTCAGAACGTTTTACTTCACCTCGCTGTACCAAGTCATTCACTGTTTTTTCAATTTGTTCTTTGCTAGCAGAAGCAGCACCGACCCAAGTGAGTATACGTTGTTTAATACGTCTCTCATTGCCATGTTAACGTCCTCCTCTAAAATATCGATAATGTTTTAATAGCTCTCCCCATTGTATACAGAAGCGGGGATCGAAAACAATTCATATATATTGTTTACCCTTTTTACGGTTACGCTAACCAAAAAGTTTCAGCCTTATTTCGCACTATATGTTTGTAAAAAGAGAGGTAAGCCATCAATCCATTCTGCATAAAGGATGGATTGATGTGTTGATACACCGCGAATTTCTAGTTGCTCAAAAAGCCAGGATTCTGTTCTGCCAATTTGCTTAAGCGATTTTTTAATAATTTCGCCATCCATAATTAAGGGAATGGGTAGTGGTTGTTCTTTTAATTTAATCGATAGGTCTTGGTTTGTTGGTGTCGCATAGGCTTGCTTTTTTTGAATGTTGACAGACCCGTTTGTTTCCAAAATACCATATTCGACTTCTCTAATCGTAAAGACACCTTTTTCACGTAATAAATGCTGAAGTTGATTTAAATCAAGCTTATTCTTTTTTAATTCATTGTATTGAATACGTCCGTTTGCAACAACAATGGACGGAGATCCCTCTAGGATTCCGCGTGTTGATCTAAATTTTTGTGTGATCATTTCAATGCTGTAAATAAGCGCACCCCACACAAAAATCGCATAAAGCACATAGTGCAAGCCCACCTCATTATCGTAGATTGCGTTTCCGAGTAACTCTCCAACTACTAGAGCAGAAATAAAATCAAACGGTGTTAATTGAGTAATTTGGTTTTTGCCAAGGACTTTCGATAACACTAATAAGGCAAAAAATCCAATAACGAGTTCGGTGGTTAGCGAAATGTAACTATGCATATACGATCATTCCTACCTAATTGTAATAACAGGCTATGTAAATAGTGTTTGTCAATTTAGTTTCTTTATCCCGATTCAATTGTTGACAATAATTTCATGTGTAAAAATGGATATTTCTAGCATGCTATAAGCAAGTGAAATGAGAATGGGGGTGTAAGAATGGTTAAGCGATTATTGCTTCTACTTACGATTCTATTATGTGCGGGAGCTTGTACAGCTCAAGAAGATGAAAAAGGTACTGCTTTTAAGTTGCAAGAAGCAGCTGGACATGGGCAAGAAGCTTCGGACCGCGCAAAAGACGAACTTATTGCGATGGAAGAAGTTATTAGTGTAAGAGGGATCCAATACAAAGACGATATTGTTATGGCGATGCATGTCAAACAAGCTGATCGATTTCGTTTAAAATCGGTTCGAAAAAAAGCATTTGATCGTGTTAAAGCACTGTACCCAGATGCCAAATTCAAATATCAACCGATAAAAAAATATACAAAGAGCTAGAAGATGCAGAAGAGGAAATTAAAGCGAACTCCTTAGATGAAAAAGGGTTG
>BAXC01000107.1 GCA_001310375.1 Bacillus sp. JCM 19041
GAGATTTTCGTGTCACAATTGAAGGAGGAAAACTCACGATAGTAGATAATGGAGAGGAGAAAGTGTTTGAAGCGAAAGGTGATTTCTATGAAGTACAAGATGCTGCCTTTATTCGTGCGATACGTGAGAATGACAGCTCTCTCATTCTAGCATCCTATGAAGAAGGGGTAAAAACGCTTGCTGCATCGCTAGCGGCAGAACACTCAAATAATGAAGGAAAAAACATAAAGTTAGATCATATAAGCGTGTAGAAAAAAGGAGGCAAATACGATGAAAGCGGGAATCAGTTCGTATAGTTTGAACCAAGCGATACAGTCAGGAGAAATGACCATTCTAGATGTTGTTGATTATGTAGCGGACGTTGGAGCAGACCATATTGAAATTGTGCCAATTGGGTTTGATTTACTAGAAAATCCTGCGCTTGTAGATGAGATAGCAAACAGAACGAGAGCGCGTGGATTGGAAATCTCCAACTATGCTGTAGGGGCGAACTTTATTCAAGAGACAACAGAAGAGTACGAGAGCGTAATTGAGACAGTAAAAAAGCATGTGGACGTAGCGTCTCGTCTAGGTGCTTCTCGAATGCGCCATGATGTTGCCAGTCGCAAGCTCGAAGAGACATCGTTTGCTTTCTTTGAAGAAGATTTACCATCGCTTGTAGCTGCCTGCCAGGAAATTGCTGATTATGCAAGTCAGTACAACATTATCACGAGTGTAGAAAACCATGGTTTTTATATTCAGGCGAGCGAACGTGTGCAGCGACTTGTTCGCGCGGTCAATCGTGACAACTTTAAAACGACTCTCGATATTGGAAATTTCCTTTGTGTTGATGAAGATCCATTGGTTGGGGTGGCGAATAATCTCTCCTATGCTTCCATTGTGCATTTCAAAGATTTTTATTGTCGCAAAAGCAACAATTTGCCGATTAAGGAAGGTTGGTTACAGACATCTTCTGGTCGTTACTTGCGAGGAGCAATTGTTGGTCACGGTGATGTCGCGATTTCAGAAATTGTGGCTTTCATTCAAGAGAAGGGTTATGACGGTTACGTTTCAATTGAATTTGAGGGAATGGAAGACTGTCGTATAGGCGCTAAACTTGGCCTTCAGACAATTAAACAATTATGGAAAGAGCAGGTGAAGTAAGATGGGTGAACGAGTAAGGATTGGTGTTATTGGCGCAGGAAGCATTTCAGATATGCACCTTAAATCGTATGCTGCGTCAGATGAAGCGAAGTTAATTGCTATCTGTGATTTGAATGAAGAGCGAGCAAAGGAAAAAGCAGCGCTGTATGGGGCAAAGCGGACATACATCAATTATGAAGACCTATTGGCAGATCCCGAGATCGATGCGGTCAGCATTTGCACGTGGAACAATAGCCATGCGGAAATTGCTATTGATGCCTTGCATGCGGGTAAAGATGTGCTTGTGGAAAAGCCACTAACAACGAGCGTGGAAAAAGCGTTGAAAGTTGAAAAAGCCGTCAAAGAAACGGGAAAAAAACTCCAAGTTGGTTTTGTCCGGCGCTACGCCTCTAATACTGAACTGATTAAAACATTTGTTGATCAAGGCGATTTAGGCGAGATTTATTACGCACGTGGCGTCACCATCCGAAGGCTTGGAAATCCTGGAGGATGGTTTGCTGATAAGGAACGTTCTGGGGGCGGACCCCTTCTTGATGTTGGAATCCATGTGATTGATGTTCTCTGGTATTTGATGGGACGACCAAAAGTAAAATCTGTTAGTGGCAATGTGTACAGCTATTTAGGCAATCGAGCCAATGTTGAGCATAAGTCATTTTACAAAACAGCTGATTACGACCCATCGAAGAATTCCGTTGAAGACTTTGCGAATGCCCTTATTCGCTTTGAAAATGGGGCATCTATGAGCGTTGATGCTAGCTATACCCTTCACGCAGAGAAAGATGAAGTATCGGCAAAACTTTACGGGACAAAGGGCGGAGCGGTTGTGGAACCTAAATTAGAACTCGTATCTGAAAAATACAACACGATGCTAAACATCTTACCGCAAGTCGACACGACGACGCTTGATGTGCATCAAGCTTTTCAAAACGAAATTGATTGGTTTCTCAAAGTGTGCCAAGGACAAGAAGAAACAAGAAGTCCGGTTGCAGACGGCGTTGAAATGATGAAAATTCTATGTGGTATTTATGAAGCAAGTGAGCAGCAAAAAGAGATTGTTTTTGAAGGGTCTCCACACTCAGTCTAGGCAGTTGTGGGGGGATAAGAGGATCATTTACTAAATAGTAGAATGACACCAATTAGAGACAGATCGAATGGTTGTACGGACTGAATTTGGTAGGGGATCAATTGATTCCCTACCCTTATTTTTATTTTGAGCGACGATTGATAGTCATTTGTTTTCATAAACATGCTTTCGTTATTGTATATCGTATACGCGCGAGGCTGACAAAAATTAGGATAAGGTCATTTCTTCTATTCAACGATCTGATGCATTGCTTCTTACAAAGGAAGTTTTCTAAGGGAGAAAAAAATTATATTTTATCACCGTAAAGGTTAATACGTTACTTTGGAATAGTAAAATGTAAATTCGTTTTAAAAAGGATTGTAAGGTTTTTAAACACAGATAAAACTTATTCCTTTACTCTGAATATTAAAATAAACATAAATGAAATAAGGGAGGTTCATTTTGAAATAATGATATAAGTTATTTTGATATTGTATTTTAAATATTTATTTAAGTCAAAATTCAACAGAAATCATTTTGTTCATATAGTTTCATAATAGTGTAAATAAATAAAAAATTAATTGACTGAATTATTTAAAGTGTATATACTCATGATTGACTTTCTTATCATGTGAAAAATCTTTGAAAGCCATCAAATAATACTATTTAAAAATAGATATTAGAATTAATTGGTAAAGATAAAAACATATTGGTGAGAAAGCATTTTGAAAGGATGAGGGGGAAAAACATGAAAAAAGCAAGTGCTCTTATTTTAAGTTTAAGTGTTTTATTGGCATCGTGTGGTGGAGGGGACGAGGAAGTGGGCTCCCTTGATGAGGGGGCAGCTTCAATTGACGAAGATAACAAGACATTAACAATTGCTTTAGGTACAGATGTAGTGACGTTTGATATCCACGACCATAATAATACGTCAACTGAAGCCGTGCATGATAATATGTTTAACTATTTATTTAAACGAGATGAAAACAATGAAATTCAACCGGAACTCGTTGAGTCATTTGAACAGGTGGATGAATTAACCGTTGAAATGACATTAAAAGAAGGGGTTACGTTTCATAATGGGGACCCACTAACGTCAGAAGATGTTAAATTTACGCTTGAGCGAGTCGCGACTGATGATACGTTGCAGGAATACCCAAACTATAATCAAATTAGTGAAGTCGAAATTATTGATGACTTAACATTCAGAGTAATAACACATGATCCTGAACCATCTTTGTTTCATCGTTTATCAAGGCTAGGTCGAGCATGCTACCAAAAACGTACATTGAGGAAGAAGGCTGGGAACATTTTTTGGCTAACCCGATTGGCACAGGACCGTATCAATTTGAAGAATGGGTACGTGATTCTCAAATTGTTCTAACACCATATGCCGATTATTACGAGGGAGCGGTTGAGGAATGGGATGAAGTTGTTTTTCGAGTCATTCCTGAAAACTCTACTCGTGTATCGGAGCTTTTAACCGGAGGGGTTGATATTGCAGTCAATGTGCCTCCCGCAGATTGGGATCGAGTAAATGGAAATGCTGGAACAGCAATGGAAACGGAAACGTCGAACCGGACAATGATGTTGATTCTTCGTGCGACAGAAGGATTTCCTACGTCCGATGTGCGTGTTCGCCAAGCGCTTAACTTAGCTATTGATAATGGAGCCATTACAGAAAGTGCGCTTCGAGGAGGGGGAGTTCCTACGAAAACGAGGGTTGCCCCTGGTAATTTTGGAGCAGAAGAGTCTTTGTATGATACGTATGATTATGACGTAGAGGAAGCGAAGCAGCTTATGGAAGAGGCTGGTTACCCAGATGGCTTTGAAATGACGTTGCATTCTCCGCGTGGACGGTATTTGCAAGATGCTGAAGTTGCCGAATTAGTTGGCGGTATGCTTCAAGCAATTAATGTGACAGTGAACGTTGAGTTTATGGAATGGAGCAATTTTGTCGAAATGCGGCAAGCAGGAACAAACAAAGACGCTTATTTAATCGGTTAGGTAATTCAATGTTTGACGGTGCGTACAGTGTAGACTGGTATCGTTCGGATCGTTTTGAAGGTGAAACAGACTATAAAAGCGAGGAAATCGATTCATTACTTGAAGCATCAGCAGTAAATATGGATGAAGCAGAGCGTGCAGAACAAATTCAAGAAATTCAGCGCATTGCTGATGAGGACATGCCTCATATTATGCTTCATCAAGAAACAGTCAACTATGGCGTCAACGACCGGATTGATTTTACACCAGCAATGGATGAAATGATCTATGTCCCATCCATCACAAAAAATTAACGGTAATGGCCAGGGGAACCTGGCCTTTTCCATAAAAAAGGAGGAGACAGAGTGGCTCATTTTTACTGAAGCGCCTTGCGCAAATTATTCCTGTTTTACTCATTATTTCGTTTATCATTTTTGCGCTCGTCTATATCGCAGGCAATCCTGTTGCACTAATGCTGCCTGATGATGCTTCCCAAGAAGATATTGAGCAGTTGACTGCCTCCTTGGGACTCGATCAGCCGTTTATTGTGCAATACGGTCATTATTTGCTTAATTTAGTGCAAGGGGATTTTGGTGAGTCATTTCGGTACAACACAAGTGCTTTGCCACTTGTACTTGAGCGACTTCCAGCAACTTTAGAACTAGCCATAGCTGCTATGATTATTGCTGTAGCAGTAGCCATTCCACTTGGCATTTGGTCCGCTACTCAGCAAAACTCGCCACTTGACTTGCTAGCATCAGGAGGAGCGGTTATTGGAAAAGCAATGCCAAATTTTTGGTTGGTATAATGCTCATTTTATTGTTTTCCGTATCACTGGGTTGGTTTCCGGTGTCGGGAAGAGGGACGTTTGCTCATTTAATTCTGCCAGCAGTCACACTTGCAACTGGAATTGCTGCGGAAATTACAAGGTTGCTGCGTTCAAATATGATTGAAATTTTAAATCAAGATTACATTCGAACAGCGAAAAGCAAAGGGATTCGTAACGGTTTTGTTGTTTATAAACATGCATTCCGTAACTCATTAATTCCATTAATTACGATCACTGCATTACAAACGTCAACTGTCGTTGGTGGGACATTAATAACGGAAACGGTATTTTCCTGGCCTGGGCTTGGGCAATTGCTCATTCAGGCTGTGAACACGAGAGACATGGCCATTGTTCAAGCATGTGTGTTTGTAATCGCAATTCTTGTTATATTAATGAATTTGCTCGCGGATATTCTTTACCGACTGTTAGATCCGCGGATCAAATACGATTAAAGGAGGGCGCGCACATGGCATTACAAACAGAACCCCAGCTTCCAGGAAACAAGGACTAAGTAGTCCAGTTAAAAGACATTCAATCAAACGCTGGAGTCGGCTTTTATTTCGAAGTAAAACAGGTACGGTTGGTTTTATCATTGTAGTTGCTGTTATCTTAATGGCAGCTCTCGCTAGTGTTTTAGCGCCCCATGATCCAAACGAAATTAATGCAATTAACATGTTTCAGCCGCCGATGTGGATTGAAGGAGGTTCAATCGAACATATTTTAGGGACAGACAATCTTGGCCGGGATATATTAAGTCGAATTATTTACGGATCGCAAATTTCTCTGCTCGTTGGTATTGCTTCGGTAGTTGTTGCAGGAATCATCGGAGTCACAATTGGAATTGTTGCTGGTTTTTACGGTGGTTGGATTGATTCCGTATTGATGCGTTTAGTTGATTCATTTTTATCCATTCCAAATATTTTATTTGCGCTTGTTATTTTAAGCGTATTTGGACCAAGTGTGTGGACATTAATTTTTGTACTCGGTGTAACGAACTGGGTGAATTATGCGAGGCTTGTCCGTGGAGAGGTATTGTCGATTAAAGAGAGGGAATTTGTGAAAGCTGCTCGATCGATTGGTGTGAAGAATTGGGTCATTATGTATCGACACTTATTGCCTAATGTTGCATCTTCCTTTATTGTCATTTCCACTCTAAGTGTTGCAACAACCATTATTTTAGAAGCGTCTTTAAGTTTCTTAGGATTAGGTATTCAGTCACCAGATATTTCGTGGGGTGGGATTCTTAGTGACGGACGTGATTATTTGGCGACTAGTTGGTGGCTTGCTACGTTTCCGGGGCTAGCGATTACAGTAGCCGTATTAGGTATTATTTTTCTCGGCGATTGGCTCCGCGATGTTCTTGACCCACGCAGTCAAAGCCGCCGGTAAGGAGAGGATGAAATGAGTGAAGAAGCGCTTTTGTCGGTTGAAGATCTTCAAACGCATTTTTTTACAGAGAATGGGGCTGTCCCGTCAGTAAATGGCGTGTCATTTGCGATTAATCAGGGGGAAACCGTTGCAATCGTTGGTGAATCAGGATGTGGAAAAAGCGTCACTTCTTTATCAATTATGGGGCTTGTTTCTACACCTGGAAAAATCGTCGGAGGCAAAATCAATTTTAACGGCAATGAGTTAACAGGGATTAACGATAAACAGTATCGTAAGCTAAGGGGCAATGACTTGTCGATGATTTTTCAAGAACCTCTGACATCATTAAATCCTTTGTTTACAATTGGTAACCAGCTTGCCGAAGTCATTTTGCTGCATCAAAAGGTAAGTAAGGAGCAAGCGAAGAAAAAAGGAATTGAAATGCTGAAAAAAGTAGGCATTCCTAGGGCTGAAAAAGTGTATCGTTCCTACCTCACTCGCTAAGTGGCGGGATGCGCCAGCGTGTCATGATGCTATCGCTCTTGCATGTAGTCCAAAGCTACTAATTGCAGATGAACCAACAACCGCATTGGATGTAACAATCCAAGCTCAAATTCTAGGGTTAATGCGTGACTTGGTACAAGAAAACAATACGGCTATTATGCTTATTACTCATGATCTAGGCGTTGTAGCAGAAATGGCTGATACGGTCATTGTGATGTATGCGGGCCAGGTTGTTGAAGAGGCTAATGTGTTTACGCTATTTGAGAATCCTGCCCACCCGTATACAGCTGGGTTGCTTGCTAGCACACCAAAAATAAATGAGCTTGAAGATGAACTTACATCAATTGAAGGAACCGTGCCTACACCTGAAACGATGCCAGCAGGTTGCCGTTTTTATCCAAGATGCCCTCATGCGATGGAGCGTTGTGCGATTGAAGCACCACCACTTTTCACAGCAGAAACAGGTCAGCGTGTTCGGTGTTGGCTTTTTGATGAAAAGGAGGTAGCCTTAAAATGAAAGAAGTATTATTAGAAGTAAAAGGGATGACAAAGCATTTTGATGTAAGCGAAGGATTCTTAAAACGTAAAAAGCGGCTGCTTCGAGCGGTGGACGGTGTTGATTTAACAATTTATTCTGGCGAAACGCTTGGAGTTGTTGGTGAGTCTGGTTGCGGAAAATCGACACTGGGAAATATGTTGATGCGCTTGCTTGAACCAACTAGTGGAGAATTACTTTTTGAGGGGATAGACTTTTCAGAACTAAGTGGAGAAGCGTTACGAAAAAAACGCGCCGACATACAAATGATTTTTCAAGATCCGTTTTCTTCGCTTAATCCGCGGATGAAGGTAAAAGATGTTATCGCAGAGCCGCTTAAAACCCATAAGATTGGAACTGGACAAGATTATTTGGAACAAGTGTATGAGTTGATGGACGTTGTCGGACTTGATCGATCATATGCTAAGCGTTATCCGCATGAATTTAGTGGAGGGCAACGGCAGCGTATCGGTATTGCACGTGCCATTGCTTTAAAACCAAAACTCATTATATGTGATGAACCTGTTTCTGCATTGGACGTATCCATTCAAGCACAAATCTTAAATTTAATGGCGAAGCTGCAAAAAGAATTTCAATTAACTTTTTTGTTTATCGCCCATGGCCTTCCTGCCGTTAAGCATATTAGCGATCGCATTGCTGTTATGTACTTAGGAAAAGTGGTGGAACTTGCTTCAAAACAAGACTTGTTTGAGCGACCAATGCACCCTTATACAGAGGGATTAATTAGTGCTGTGCCAGTACCTGATCCAAAACAACGAACGAAAAGAAAACGCATCGTTCTTGAAGGGGATATGCCAAGTCCAGTAAATCCACCTTCTGGCTGCCGCTTTCATACACGGTGTCCTTATGCAAAAGAGAAGTGTTCACTTGAGGAACCTGCGTTTATTGAAAGGGAGGAAGGTCATCAAGTAGCTTGCCATTATCCATTATATTAAAAGATTATGAGGTGCTTATTATGAAAATAACGACAACAGATGACATGCTAAAATTGCTTGAAGAACTAGTAAACATTGATAGTGGATCTTACAATAAAAAAGGAATTGATCAAGTTGGTAAACGATTAATCGATGCTTATCAACAAATTGGGTTTAAAGCAGACATTTATGAACAAGAGGAATATGGCAACCACGTTGTACTCCAACATAATGAAGCAGAAAACCCGGAAATCTTGCTTGTCGCCCATATGGATACCGTATTTCCAATAGGTACAGTTGCCGAACGACCGTTTTACATAAAAGGTGACCGGGCATACGGACCAGGTGTAGTAGACATGAAAGGAAGCCATGTGACGGCTTTGTCAGCGATAAAAGCGCTTCTTGATGCAAAAAGTGCAGTGGCAAAAAACGTAGTTGTGTTGTTGACAAGTGATGAAGAAATTGGTGCACCTTCCGCACGCCCGCTTATTGAAGCACAAGGTGCAGGGAAAAGGGCGGTACTTGTAATGGAACCAGCTAGGAAAGACGGCTCACTCGTCACCTCACGTCGTGGTGGCGGCCGCTATACATTAAAGATTACCGGTAAAGCAGCTCATTCTGGTATCGAACCAGAAAACGGCCGAAGCGCGATTGAGGAGCTCGCTTATAAAATCATCCAACTTCATCAATTATCTGATCATGAGCAGGGCATTAGTGTAAACGTGGGGATCATTGAAGGAGGAACTGCTGTTAACACAGTCGCCGATTATGCGGAGGCGAAAGTGGATATTCGAGTTACAAGGCGGGACCAAGCAGAACCTCTAGCAGAAAAAATCAAAGACATTTGTGGACAGGCAAATGTTGAAGGTACTTCAATTGCGCTTGAAGGTGGAATTACCCGACCGCCAATGGAGCGAAATGATCAAACAATTGAGTTGTTTGAAATGATTAAAGACGTTGCTTCTTCGTTAAACCTTAGCCTAACAGAAACAGCTACAGGCGGCGGATCGGATGCTTCCTTTACTTCGGCGCTTGGGATTCCAACAATAGATGGGATGGGTCCTGTTGGAGGGAATCCACATAGTACGGATGAATATTTGGAAATTGATACGCTTGTAGAACGAACAAGATTGCTTGCAAAGACGATTGAAAAGCTATCAAGTTATATGGAGAACTCTTGTATATAGAATAACAATTAACGTAGACTAATTGGCCCGACCGTAGACAAAAGCTTCTGAGATAAAATCTCAGAGGCATTTTCTACATCCATTTAATTAATTAGCAACTAGCGGACGGTATACACGTAGACTCCTGTGAGAGAAAAGACGAAGATGAAACCCACAGCTATGATGCGCGTCTCATCCGTCACCCGCGGAAAGCGAAGTGTATGCCGGGAGCGATGCCAAAGAGGGGAAAGTAGCTACATTCACTTATCATTGGAAAAGCTTGTCGACCAATTAGCTTAAGCTAATTGGCTTTTTTAATCGCTTGAAGGTCTTCTTCTGAAAAGATGCTAAGCAAATGCTTCTCAAATTCTTCATAACTCTCTTCATCAGGTGCATCCCATACGTTTCGTGCATGTGTAATAAGGTGAATGGTGTCCTCGCACCATTTCAAGTACAGTTGTTCTTGTTTAATCGAATGGCTATAAACGGCTGCCCCCATTAAATTTCTTCGTTTGACAACTGTGTTTTCTCTAAATGACTCTAACTTCCTTTTAAAAAGACGTGTATGTCTGCAATATGTTGGCGCTGCTTATGTACAAAACTTTGTAGTTGAAAGATTGCTTCGTCTGCTGTAATAGCGCCCATAAAAAAAGAATTAAATAGCAAGAATTATTTGAAGATGGATCTTGGTTTAATGAAAATATGGTAAAATGCAAGTATTCAAATTAATGGAGGGATCTACTTATGCGAAAAAAGAATATGATCGATCAAACGAAAGGAACGAATTGGATCATGAGGAGAGAAAAATTAAACGATGAAAATAATCAATATAGGGGTGTTAGCCCATGTTGATGCAGGGAAAACAACCTTAACAGAACAATTTCTGTTTGAATCTGGCGTCATTAACGAGGTAGGTTCAGTTGATAAAGGAAGCACAGCGACGGACTCGCTTGAAATCGAACGGAAGCGTGGAATCACAATTAAAGCGGCTGCTGTTTCTTTTATGGTTGGTGATGTAAAAGTCAATTTAATAGACACACCTGGGCACGCAGATTTTATATCAGAAGTGGAACATTCGTTGAGTGTACTTGACGGGGCGATCTTAGTTATTTCAGCAGTTGAAGGCGTACAAGCGCAGACACGGATTCTAATGGAAGCATTAAAGCAACAGCAAATTCCTACATTGATGTTCATGAACAAACTCGATCGAATGGGAGCTGATTATAAGCGAGTGAGTTCAATGATTCGGCAATTTTTAGACGAACGTGTTTGCGAAATGAACACCGTTTTAAATATTGGCTCATCATATGTCAATGTAATAGACAGGGAGGATCATTCAAGTTGGCTCGAAGTATTGGCATTGAATAGTGAGGATCTATTCGGAGCTTACGTTGCTGAAGAAAAATGTAGTGAGCCTATGCTAAAAAGGGAGCTTATCCGACAAACAAAAATAGCACGAGCCTACCCTCTCTTTGCTGGTGCAGCGGCAAAGGGCGTTGGCATCAGATCGCTACTTATATCCCTTCCAATGTTCTTTCCTTCTCAAAAAGGAGGAAATGAGTTAACTGCTGGTGTGTTTAAATTAATCCAGTTAAATACTGGAGAACAAGAAGCGTATGTACGGATATATGAGGGAATGATTCGTATACGCACTGAAGTTCCGGTCATTAGACATGGGAACGAGTCGTTTAATCTGAAAGTGAAGCATTTGCATAAATTAGAGAATGGTAAGCAGGTTTCTACAGATGCAGTTGGTGCTGGAGATATTGCGATTCTCACAGGGAGAAAGTTAGGAGTTGGAGATGCTCTTGGTCTAGTGCCAAAGCGGATGAAGCAAATGGTAAACAAACTGCCACCGCTCCAAGTAAAAGCATCAACGAGGTGTGATAAAGATGAAGTTAAGCTGCATCAAGCACTTACGAGGCTAGCAGCGGAAGACCCCTTTTTACATTACAGTCTGGACCATAAAACGGCAGAACATTCGATACGCTTGTTTGGTGAGGTCCAGCAAGAAGTTGTGAAAGAAACGATTTTAGCAGAGTACGGCATCCTGGTTGATTTTACGCAACCGGAAGTCATTTGTATTGAGAAAGTGATTGGTACAGGGAGTGCCCTTGAGCGAATTGATGATCAGGATAATCCATTTTATGCGACGCTTGGTTTTCGTGTTGAACGAGGTGAAGAAGGGTGTGGACTAACCTATCAACTTGAAGCTGAACTTGGCTCACTCCCACTTGCTTTTCAGCGTGCGATTCACGAGACAGTTACCCGAGTTTTGCAAGAAGGTTTATATGGGTGGGTAGTTGAAGACGTTTGTGTAACGCTCACACATACTGGGTACTCAAGTCCTATTTCAACGGCTAAAGATTTCCGGGCGTTAGCACCACTTGTGTTGATGCAAGCTTTAAAACAAGCAGGCACAGCAGTGTTTGAACCGTTAGACGATGTACAAATAGTTGTGCCGGAACAGTACCTGCCAAAAGTGCTTACTTTAGTAACGAGGCACGGAGGAATGATTAACGAACCTATTTTTAAAAATGAACTTTTTGAAGTTAACGGCAGTATAGCAGTTCGTACATCAGCACAAGTAAAAGCAATGATTCGTGCATTAACGAGTGGAGAAGGTATTCTTTCTGCTCGTTTAGGTGGGTATCAACAAACAGGCAGTCAAAATCAGCCAGTGAAGCAGCGATGTACACCAAATCCTCTTAACCGTAATGAGTATTTACTTTTCCAAAGCAAAAAAATGTAATCAAATTTATTCAGCCTGTTATCATTTTTGGCTTAGCGGGGCTGTTTTCAGCTGTGAGGAAAAATGTTCTATTCATTATTCCTTTACTTCGTTAATGCATTCAAGCGAAGAGAGTGGTATAATGACACCACTTTTTATATAAGAAGAACCACTTTCTTTAAAAACGATTGGAGTGTTTGAATTGAAATTAATTGCCCGACTCGTTCTCGGTATTGCTGCGGGAATTGGTATCGGACTTGTTGCGAATGAATTTGTTGCAACGTTCATGGTTACGATAAAAGACATTATTGGTAGCTTTATCTTCTTTATGGTACCACTTATTATTGTTTTCTTTATAGCAGCCGGTATTGCTAGTATAGGTAAAGGCGGTGGGAAGCTGCTTGGATCAACGGTCCTTGTGTCTTACATATCAACGATTCTAGCTGGACTTTTTGCAGTGACAGTTGCGATGTTTGTTATTCCTGCTCTTGGAATCGCAGACACCGGGCTGATGCACCATCAGAGATGGCTGGTTTCCTTGATCTAACAGTTGAACCTGTATTTGATGTTCTTACGGCTTTAATCCTTGCTTTTGTCTTAGGAATTGGGATCGCAGCAACTGGATCAACTAAACTTCATGGCATCATAGATGAAGGACAGAATATCGTTGAACTCGTTATTCGACGAGCGATTATACCGTTATTGCCTTTTTACATTGCCGGTGTATTTGCGGAGATGAGTTATGATGGTACTGTGTTTGCGACGCTTGGTGTGTTTGGTATAGTGTTACTCCTTGCCGTTGCGATGCATCTTATTTGGCTTGTCGTCCAATATACGGTTGCGGCAGCGGTAAACCGCAATAATCCATTTTCTTTAATGAAATCAATGCTACCGGCGTACGTAACAGCGCTTGGTACAATGAGTAGTGCAGCAACGATTCCGGTAACAGTTGAAGCTGTTAAAAAGAATAAAATTAGAGATTCGATTACTAACTTTGTTGTTCCATTATGTGCAAATATCCACTTATCAGGAAGCACAATTACGATTGTGACAGCAGCTACTGCGGTCATTCACCTTTATCCAGGTCTTGAATTCCCAGGCTTTGTTGATGATTCCTGTAATCTTAATGCTTGGTGTGATTATGGTCGCTGCACCAGGAGTTCCCGGCGGAGCGGTAATGGCCGCAACGGGAATCTTGACATCGATGCTTGGTTTTGATGAAGGAGCTATCGCATTAATGATTGCTCTTTATCTAGCTCAAGATAGTTTTGGAACGGCTACGAATGTAACTGGTGATGGAGCGATCGCCGTTTTAATGAACGGCTTACAGAAGAAAGATTCCATATAATATTGAAAAAGAGGCTGGGACAAAAGTAGATAGACAGACCAAAGTGACGAACATTCCTGAAAATAGGAACGTTCGTCGTTTGTTTTATAGGAAAATTAGCGGAAGGAGAATCCGAAGACTCCTGGGGGACCAGCACGTGTCTGAAGACTCTGGAGTGGCGGTTTTCCACGGAGGAGGCTGAGGCCGTGCCCCCGGAAAGCGAAGGATTCTCCTGTAGTGGTGCTACTCAGCATATTTTAGATTATTCGTCTTTTCAAATACTACTTTTAGTTATGTCCCAGCCTCTTTCAGACCGTAGACAGAACACCTCTGAGATAAAATCTAAGAGGTGTTTTTTGGTCGATTGGAGTTTGTGATTGCTACCCTCCAACTCCAATGGTGATGTTTGATGTTTCACGTCTAGCATCAATAGCAACAGTGGTGCATCTCAAAGTGTATGCCGGGAGTGAGAACAAAGTGGGAGAAGCATCGTCTATTCACTCATCAATAAAAAGCTTGTCGACAGTCTCGCTTTTACGGACTTTGTCGACAAGCTTTTTTACTAGTTGCCAATGATGTGTTCATAAACAGAATCAATCGTTTGTGTATTTGCTTGATATCCATTGTACAGCCAGCTGCTAGTACCTGGAATATCATAGATGTTCCTTGCTCAACAGCTGGGATATTAGACCAAACGGATTCAGATTTTAATGATTCAATTGATTCAGGGTCACTATCAATTAAAAACAAGTAATCCGCATCCATTTTTGCAAGTGCTTCAAGAGAAATCGGGTTCCAATGAGCATCAACGTCTTCTGGAAGATCAGCAATGACATTTGCTGGAGTGAGTTCTAAATCTTCAAAAAGTACCGCTCCGCTAGCAACGTCAGGTGCGACGATAAAGTATTTTCCACCAATAACCCACAATGCCGCAACTTTGCTATCACCGATCGCCTCTGTTAAATCGCTTTTCACTTGTTCAACATGCTCATCGTACTCAGATAACGCTTCGTTTGCCAGATCCTCTTTACCGAGCACTCCCCCTATTTCCATTAATGTCGCGCGCCAATCACTTGTTGTTTCACTATCAATTACATAGGTAGGAGCAATTTGGTTGTATTGTTCGTAGTCACCACTTGCAAGTGACTCTTCACCTGCTGCAAACATAAGGTCAGGTTCTGCTTCCATTAACCCTTCTAGTGGAAGCAAAGAATCAATGGTATCAACACCTTCTAGATAGGATTCTAAATAAACTTGTGTGCTGGAACGGTTTGCAACCGACCATTGCAAAGCCGGTGTAACCCCAAGAGTAACAAGAGGATCTTCTAAATAAGAACCAACAATTCGTTCTGGGTTTTCTGGGATCGTTAGTTCATTTCCAGAGCCATCCGTAACAATAGTCTGTTGTGCTGGCTCGTCTGTTCCATTTGTAGTCTGTTCGTCTGAAGTTTGGCATGCGGAAAGCATAGCGACGGTTACAGCAACAGGAATGATACTTTTTAGTTTCATAATGTTCTTCCTTTCACAATCAATCTATTGATATGATAATGAGAATCGTTTTCATTGTCAATCTATTTTTTGAAAATAAAAAAGAATTCCTGTTAGCAGCTGAAGCTACGTTATAATGGATAAAAGCGGTCATTTTGCTTTATAGCAAAAGGGGGAGAGAGATGTCTTTCTGGGTACGTATTATTCTTGTCATAGCAGCTCTTGCATTATGGCCTGCGGAGGAGCCCCAATTGCTTAGTAACCCTGTTTACTGGATTGTTGCTGGATTGGTGCTCGCAGGAGTTTGTTCGGAACCAATGTGGGTGAATACATACCTGCTTTACAATGGGTTAACGGCGCTTGCATGTATGTGTTTGGTTTTTCAACCATCTTTGTTTGGATGGATTGTGCCTATGCTATTACTAGTAATGCCTCTAGTAATTGCGCCAA
>BAXC01000108.1 GCA_001310375.1 Bacillus sp. JCM 19041
GATCTCGTTCTCGTTGCTGCTGGTTCTGGTCCATCGACATTAGGTACTCCAGATTCAGCTGGTGTAACGGCAAGTACTGCTAGCGAGGTTATCACTGTTCCTTTTAATGATATAGATTCACTTAAACAAGCCCTCACTCGTTGGGGCGACGAAACAGCGGCTGTATTAGTTGAGCCCATTGTTGGTAACTTCGGAATCGTAGAACCTGAATCAGGATTTTTAGAAGCGGTAAACAAAGTAACCCACGATGCTGGCGCTCTTGTTATTTATGATGAAGTCATTACGGCTTTTCGCTTCATGTATGGTGGAGCCCAAGATTTGTTGAATGTTAAACCAGATATGACAGCGTTAGGGAAGATAATTGGTGGTGGATTACCGATCGGAGCATACGGGGGCAGAATGGACATTATGGAGACTGTTGCCCCTTTAGGTCCTGCATACCAAGCGGGAACAATGGCGGGTAATCCTGCATCAATGACCTCGGGCATTGCTTGCTTAAACGTTTTAAAAGAACAAGGTATTTATGCAAAGTTAGATGAACTAGGGGCTCAATTAGAAGAAGGATTATACCTTGCCGCCGCAAAAGCGAATGTTCCCATTACGATTAACCGACTAAAAGGTGCGTTGACAGTATTCTTCTCTGATGAACGAATCACAGATTACGACGGAGCAAAACGAACAAATGGTGATCAATTCAGCCTCTTTTTCAAATCGATGTTAGAAGAAGGTATCCATTTAGCACCGTCAAAATATGAAGCTTGGTTTTTAACTACGGCTCATACGAAAAAAGATATAGATGAAACAATCGAAGCAGCACATCGATCGTTTAAGGTAGTATCAGACCACTTCTATATTTAACGGAATGCTTTTCCCATTCCACCCATATAATAGAATAATGAATCGAAAGTTTGCTCATTATAGATCTCCTCTTAGAAAGGACCAATTGTTACATGAGACTTGGAGCTAGGATCTTAAAGACAGGGCTTGCCGTTGTGCTTGCCCTTTACCTAGCCAATTGGCTAGAAATCAATCCACCTACCTTTGCAGCAATTGCTGCATCGTTCGCTATACAGCCCTCGCTTTTCAGAACGGTTCGGACGTTTAGCCATCAAGTTCAGGCAAATCTAATCGGTGCGGTTATTGGCGTTCTTTTTGTCATGACATTTGGCCATGAGCCATTTGTTGTTGGTGTCGTAGTTATGTTATCGATTGCGATTTTTATTAAACTTAAGTTAGAATCAGCCATTATTCCAACGGCGATTGTCACGATCATCATCATTATGGAGAGCCCAGCCGACAACTTTCTACAATTTGCTTCAGAACGTTTTCTTCTTGTCTTAATCGGAATCGTCTCTGCTTTCTTAGTGAATTTAGCCTTCATACCGCCACGTTATGAGAAAAAAGTATATGACAAGCTCTCTCAAGCTACAGACTCATTGCTTGAATGGCTCAACTTAGTAGCCCGGCACGATGCCGATACCATCGCACTGCGCGAAGATATTAAGAACCAACGTGATAACTTAGATAAAGCGAACGACTTATTTGCTTTATTCCGGGAAGAACGAAACTACTTCAGAGCAAAAACATTTAGCCAAAGGCGAAAAGTGGTTGTCTTCAGGCAAATGATTGTAACGAGCGAGAAAGCATACAACGCCCTTGAAATGATTGATCGTCGATCAGAAGATTATTTGAATCTCCCTAACAGAGTTCAAAAACGTATTGAGGAGCAAATTACATCATTAACTGATTACCATCACCGCATTATCATGCGGTATAACGGCAAGGTCAACACCCATGCACCAGATGAATATATGACAGAAATTGAAGAAGGTCAGTCATCAATGACTAACCTATTCGTTACGCTTTATGAGGAAGAAGAGTTCGATTTGTCACAATGGCATGCCTTTCTCCCAGCAATCTCTGCTATTATTGAATATCAGCAAGAACTCGAGCATTTAGATACACTTGTTGAAAACCATCAAACACATGCACCTGAAGAAGAATTAGCATAAAGAAAAAGCGAGAACGCACTAGTGCGTTCTCGCTTTTATTCATCTTGTTACATTTCTTGGACACTGTATAATTTATAATAAGCGCCTTTTTTCTTCATTAATTCCTCGTGAGTTCCTTGTTCCTTAACCCGACCTTCTTCAATCACAACAATGTTATCGGCATTTGTTATCGTCGATAATCGATGTGCAACAATAAACGTCGTCCGATTATGAGCTAACTTCTCTAATGCTTCCTGAATGAAATGTTCACTTTCTAAATCAAGTGCTGATGTTGCTTCATCAAAAACGAGAACAGGTGGATTTTTCAAGAATACACGAGCAATCGCAATTCGTTGCTTTTGGCCACCAGAGAGCTTAACTCCCCTCTCCCCTACTTCGGTATCGTATCCATGTTCGAGGTTTAAAATAAATTCATGGGCATTGGCCGCTTTTGCTGCCTCAATTACTTCTTCGTCGGTAGCGTTAGGATTTCCAATTTTAATGTTCATCTTAACACTATCGCTAAAGAGAATGTTATCCTGCAATACCATCCCAATCTTGTCCCGTAAACTCCTTACATTCAGATCTCTTATATCTTTTCCATCAAGCAATATACGTCCACCCGTTACATCATAAAACCGAGGTATTAAGCTAACGAGTGTGCTTTTGCCACCGCCGCTCATGCCGACTAACGCAACTGTTTGTCCTGCCGGTATATCAAGCCGAATATCTTCTAATATTGGTTGATTAGCACCATAAGAGAATGAGACGCGATCAAACGTCATCTTTCCATCAACATGTTTAACGACTTGCGCGCCTTCCTTATCGGTAATATCATACTTTTCATCAATAAATTCAAACACTCGATCCATCGATGCAATTGATTGAGTTAACGTTGTTGATGAATTAACCAGACGACGTAACGGTCCATAGAGACGCTCCATGTAAAGAACAAAGGCACTCATCACACCAATTTCCAAGTTGTCTTGCAACACAAAAATAGCAGAGACAAATAACACTAACAAAGGCGCAATATCCGTAACTGTATTCACAACGGCAAATGTTTTTGCGTTCCACTTCGTATGATCCAGTGCTTTAGATAAAAAGGTGCGATTTCTATTTGCAAACTGTTCTTGCTCGTAATCCTCATTAGCAAAACTACGGATTACATTCATCCCTTGTACACGTTCATGCAAGTGACCTTGTACATCGGCAAGCGCCTGGGAGCGCACGCGAGTCAAATTGCGTAATTGCTGATAGAAATATTTAATCGAAAAACCATAAAAAGGAAACATTGAAATGGCTACAAGTGTTAACCATACATTCAAATTCAACATAATAATGATTGCGATAATAATTGTGGCAAAGTCAAGCCACACATTCATTAAACCCGTAATAACAAAGTTTTTTGTTTGTTCCACATCATGAATCACACGCGAAATAATTTCTCCGACTTTTCGATTGGAATAAAAACGCAGGCTCAGTTTTTGAATATGCGTAAATAAGTGATCACGAATATCAAACAATACTTTATTACCAATCCATTGAGCAAAGTACTGGCGGTAATATTCTATCGGAGGACGTAAGACGATAAAGAGCAACGCCATACCACCAATAATCCAATACAATTGCGAATATTGCTCGTCCTGCGCCATGGAGTCATTAAGCAAAATATCATCAATAATATACATCATGGCTAGTGGGAACAACAGTGGGATACCAAATTTTAACAGACCAATTAAGATCGTTCCAATAATTTCTTTGCGGTATGGTTTTACGAATACCATATACCTTCTAATTGTCTTCAATAGAACCCCTTCTTCTAAGCAAAAAGCAAGCTTGTGCAAACAAGCTCACTTTTAGCGATATTGCAAATATCGTTCATACCAGTTTTCGACAAACTGAGGCGCGAACGGGCCTTTCCTTTGATGAATCCAGGACTTGAGCTCTTCAACGCTTTTCTTTAAAATTCCGTCTAGCTCTGGTGGATAGTGCATCATTTTACTATGCAGTTCATACTCATCTTCATCAAGCAGCTTCATCGTCATATCCGGATAAACTTTAATGTCAAGGTCATAATCAATATACTTGAGCGCTTCTTCATCCCACGTAAAAGGTGTGCCAATATTACAGTAGTAGTATATCCCATCCGCACGAATCATCCCAATTGTATTAAACCATTGATCAGCATCAAAATAACAAATCGCTGGTTCTCTCGTACGCCAATTTCTGCCATCGGATTCCCGGACAATAATCCGGTCATTTCCAGCTACTACTATTTTTGACGTCCCTTTTAATATTGTGGTGTCTTCCCAAATCCGGTGAAGCGTCCCATTATGCTTATAACTTTGTATCTGGATTGTGCTGCCTTCCTTTGGAAAGCTCATAGCAGCCTCCTTTCCCTGTTTCTTAAATCAAAACAAACTCTTCCAACATTTTTAATGTACATTTCTATTATACAAGGTTCATCACGTATTTAAAACGTAAACACATCTCAAAAACAAAAACAGCATCGCTTTGACAAAAAAGACACCTTTAGCCGGTAGGCAAAGGGTGTCTTTTCGCGTCAAAGCGCTCGCGTTTAAGCGAATTATTGTTGGTTCTTTTTCTGAGCTGATTTTGCGTTTTGCTGTTTTACTTGTTGTGCATCAGTTTCGTTAGCAAATTCAGCATTGTACCCTTGTTCAGAAGCTTGGTTTTGCTTCTTCACTTGGTTTTTGTTTGTTTTTTGTTCGTTGTTCATGGTTTATCACCTCCACGATATATAACTTGTCCCGTAGAGGATATTTCTATGCACATTTTTTTATTTTAAGCTAAAAGAGAAATCCCTCCATCAACGATAATGGTTTGTCCACGTATCATACTCGCTTCATCAGATAATAAAAACATCGCAGCTTTTGCTAAATCAGCAGGCTCTACCATCCGTCCTGCTGGTGTCCGTTCAGCAGCATCTTGCAAAAGTTCTTCTCGGTTTGGAAAATGGGTCAGCGCATCTGTGTCAACGGCACCACCTGAAACAGCATTTACTACGATCCCTTTAGGCGCAAGTTCTACAGCCAAATAACGTGTTAATGATTCAACTGCTGCTTTTGAAACACCTACAGTTGTATAGTTATCAAGGTAGCGGATTGATCCAAGTGAGCTAAGGCTGACGATTTTACCTCCACCGTTTGTCTCCATCCGCTTTGCCGCTTCCTGCGCACAGAATAAAAGAGCTTTTGCATTAATATCCATTGTCCAGTTCCAATGGCTTTCTTCTAATTCCATTAATGGACGCAGAACACCTGACGCCGCGTTATTCACAAAAATATCTAATCTGCCAAACGTTTCATCAATCTGTGTAAACATCTCTTTAATCTTTTCTGGTTTTCCTACATTTGCTTTAACCGTAAGAACATCGACACCAAGTACTCTAATTTCCTCTGCTGTAGCCTCGGCTTGTGATCTATTACGCGCGAAATTAATAACGATGTTATACCCTTGCTGCGCGAGCCTAACGGCGATTTCCTTTCCAATTCCTCTACTACTCCCTGTCACTAAGGCTGTTTTTCTTTCCATATGTAAGTCCTCCCTTATTTTTGCAGTGATGATTTCTTCATTATAGCGCATACGACTTATTGAGAACAGCCAAGCTAATGGAAACCTACTTAAGGAGATGTGATCATGTACGTTGGCCGAGATTTAACGGAGCTAGAAAACATCGACCCTGCTGATTGGAGTGACAAAGAACTCGCTTTTTTTCACCATGGTATGCAGCAGCTTAATGGCTATTTAACATTTCAAGGAAATGTGAAGCACGAAAAGATAATGGAAGAAATTAAAAAACGAGGTGGACTACACCAAAAAGCCACTTGGACACAAGGGACAGAAGTTCACTTCGATTAAAGGAGGTTGTGTTATGAGTCAGGAAAAACAGCTGTATTACGTGAATCTTAATCCTATTAGTATGGATACAATTAGTAATGTCCGTGTAGGTGATGGACATTTAATCGAGTATGAAATTCTTGCTACAGAAGCAGAAAAAAAAAGAGCTAGAAACCTTTATTCACGAAGTCCATAGACATGATGTGGAGCTTGGCAACTTGCTATCCTTTAAACATTTTGATGAACTTTCTGCTGACGCGGATAAAGATGAATACCAAACAGGAATGAATGATATTTTCGATAAAATTTATCAATTAGGAACTCCAGAAACAAAAGCAATCATTAAAGAAATCCACCTACAAAACGAAGACGACAACGAACCGGGTTTATAAAGGTTGCAATTGGCAACCTTTTCTTATTTAATGACTTTTAACTTTTTTTTTTCCGAATCCTCGATTAGTATATTGCCAGTGCCTTTTATAAAGATGTTCACCCTATGCTTTACGAGTTTTGTCCCTTAAAAATTTGCTTTTGATTGACCTCCGTCCACTTGTAATGAGGCACCAGTTACCCAATTTGCTTTAGATGAAGCAAGAAAGACAACAACATCTGCTATCTCTTCTGGAGAACCAAAACGCCCAGCTGGAATCTCCCTCGCAACAAAAGCTTCTATCCCTTCTGGATCTTTTTCCAATCGTTTTTGCCAATTTCCAGACGGGTGCAAGACAGCTCCTGGCGCCACGCTATTAATACGAATGCCATCTTGAGCTACTTCATCTGCAAGTGCTTTTGTAAACTGATCATTGCTGCTTTAGCGTTGTTATACGTTGCCTTCCCTCCCGATTCTCGTCCAAAGATAGATGAAATATTAATAATTGCACCTGCCTTCTCCGCTTTCATTGCTGGTAAGACAAGTTTCGAAAAATGGACCGCCGAAAAATAATTTAATTCAAACGCATGATAGAAGTCTTCCATTTCAGTCTCATCAATTAATCCACCATTACTGCCGCCTGCATTATTAATTAATACATCGATTGGTCCCACTTCTGCAGTTGCTTCAGTAAAAATTCGTTTTCGATCTTCAGAATCAGTCACATCACCTGTAATAACAAAAATATCCTCTTCCCAATTGGAAGGAATTGACCTTGCACAAACAATAACTTTTGCCTCTTCACGCAAGAAAGCACGGGCAATTTCCTTGCCGATCCCTTTCGTTCCACCCGTTATTAATACTGACTTCCCTTGCAGATTTAACTTCATAGCAAGTCCTCCTCCAAACTATATGTAAGCAGTTTTTGCTGCGATACAGGGAAAGCATATTCCTCTAACTCTTTTTTTGTAACAAACTTGCACGTAGTTGGAACTTCATCTAAAACTATTTGTCCAATGTATAGGTCTATTTCCCAAATTAAATGACTAAAAACATGTCTTACTTGGAACGTTGTCTTTATTGGCTTTATATCTTCTAGATGCGTCTTAAACCATTCATCTTGCATGCCAAACGAGTTAGAAGCTTTTTCAAGCATCGGCAGTTGCCAAAGTCCCGCAAGTAACCCTTTTTCAGGGCGTTTTTCAATAAGCACGCGGTCCTTGTTATCAGTTAATAAGAATGCATCAATTTTAACTGATCGTGCTTTCTTCTTTTTCGATTTAACCGGCAATTCATGTTGTTTACCTTGATCATAAGCCATACATTGTTCTCTCACAGGACACAACAAACAGCCAGGAGAAGTTGGCGTGCAGACAAGTGCTCCAAGCTCCATTAATCCTTGATTAAAACTAGAAGGGTTTTGTTTATCAATTAAATCATAAAGAATCGCTTCGTGCTTCTTTCTTGTTTGCGGTTTAGCAATATCATCTTCTATACAGAAAACACGTGAGAGCACTCTCATCACATTGCCGTCTACAGCTGGTTCTGCTTGATCGTAAGCTATACTTAATATTGCCCCCGCTGTATAAGGTCCAACCCCTTTTAACCCCTCTATATCTTTGCGATTATTTGGGACAACGCCGTCATAATCTTCAACAACTTCCCTTACCGCAGTCTGTAAATTCCTTACACGTGAATAGTAACCTAGACCTTCCCATACTTTAAGAAGATCTTCCTCATTTGCATATGCGAGATCCTCCATTTCTGGGAACATACGCATAAAGCGTTCATAATATGGAATGACTGTATCAACACGTGTTTGCTGCAACATAATCTCTGATACCCAGACCCGGTAAGGCTCCTGTGATTCGCGCCATGGTAACTCTCTTTTATTTGTTTCGTACCAACTTACTAAGTTTTTTTGAAAAGAAGCAAATACAGCTTCATTAACTTCTGACATACGCTCACCCGCTTACCTTGACTTGCCCTACATAGACGTTCATCATGTAGGAATGCTTAGTTTGTTTTGTGACGGGTATAACTATAGCATACCTTACTTTTAGATACAGCTAAAAAATGAGTCAATCAGAGTTATTGCAAAAGGAGGATGTTCGTTCATGGATACATCCACTCATATCGTTATGGGTGTTGGTCTTGCAGGGCTTGCAACGCTTGATCCTCACGTTGCTGGTTCACCTTATATGCATACCGCTGTTCTCGCAACTACATTAGTTGCTTCAAATGCACCCGATTTTGACACAGTCTTAAAATTGAGAAACAACGCTGTATATATTCGCCATCACAGAGGAATCACCCATTCACTTCCTGCTATGATGCTTTGGCCCTTCGTGGTTTCTGGAGGAATGATGTTATTCTTTCAAAATGCTTACTGGCCAACGCTTTTATTATGGGCAGCTATATCTGTTTTTCTCCATGTCTTTGTCGATATTTTTAATGCGTATGGTACACAAGCACTTAGGCCCGTTTCAAACCGATGGATCGCTCTTGGTATCATTAACATCTTTGACCCAGTCATTTTTGGGTCTCATGCAATCGGAATATTTTTATGGCTTTTAGGCGTTCCTCCAGGACCTACCTTCATCGTTATTTATGCAGGGATAATCTTGTATTATTTTTGGCGGATCGGACAAAAAAAGCAAGTGGTGCAACATGCACGGTCTTATTACCCAACAGCATCACATATCTTTGTATCACCAACAATCCGTTGGAATAAGTGGCATCTCGTTATACGTACGCCAGAAATGCTTCATGTTGCTCAATCAAAAGAGAAAGAAATCACATTTTTTGAAAGCTATACATTTGATCCAATCCCAACCGATCCAGTAATGCAAGCAGCTAAATCTGATAAAAACCTCTCTGCCTTTTTATCTTTTTCACCAACTTATCGTTGGGAAATGGAAGCAACTAAAACAGGTGGTTATGAAGTCCGTTTTGTTGATTTGCGTTACCGTAGCAATGGATACTATCCATTTGTAGCGATAGTTAAAATGGATCAAGATTTAAACATCGTTACCTCATACACCGGTTGGTGTATAGCGAAGAAACGTTACGTAAAAAATTAAAAGTGATTACGTAGCTGGTTTTCTTTACCTGCTATAACTGCTTCCCAAATTGCCATACTAGAATTAAGCCGATATGGTGAAGGGGGTTTCACGAATGCGAAATAAAGCTAAAGACTTTCCAAATCCTATATCGTTTAATGGCAATAAGGCTAATAATGCTGATGAGCACGCTTCAAAACGTGCAAATGGAGCATTGCTGATCGCCCACAAGAACGAATGAGTTCGTCCAACCACTTTAAAAGCTTTTAATTTTGGGAGGAATGCCTCATGGGTAAGGAACACTCGCGTTTAAAGAGTTTGTATCGTGATCCGTTCATGTCACCGCGTGCCAATTCAAAGCACGCATTCCACCAAGTGAATGGTGAAACCCAACAAAGCCAGCATAATATCGTGCTTGAAGCACAGATGCGCAAACGCACATAGGTGCAAAAAAAGGATCTTCCATGGGAAGATCCTTTTTTATCAAGTTTGAGTTACTTTATCTGCCAATAGTGCAATGGCACTCCAGTTAATTCACGCTCTCCTGTACGATACCCCCAAGCAAACCGGCCATTCATATAAGAAACTTCAAATAATGTTGTGCCATCGCTCATACGATAAGCAGCTCCAGGTTCGATTGAGTCTGGATCGATTAAATAAGACTGGCTAACGTCTTGCGCCGCTCATACACGGCATATTCATTTCCTTGTCCAAGTTGTTCGGCTTTTTTAGCCTTTTCATTTAGCATAGAAATTTCAAGTTTTAATTCATATTCATCCATTTCACTAAATCTTTTATCCATTACGTTTCATCCCCCTGCATTTCTTCATCGATGTAACGACTAATTTCACTAAAAGCAAAGCCTTTACGGTAAAGCGCTTGTTTGAGCTTCTGTTTTAATTCATAACCCGTATATTTCCTCGTATAAGTCCGTAACAGTTTCTCCGCTTGGTAAATAAGCGCCTGCCATTCATCGTCGATATCTTTATCGGCATTACCTGACAACGCTGCACGAATCGCTTCAAATTCAAATCCTTTACCAACCAGTTGGCTTGTCCGCTTTTGAATAAGTTGTTGCGTTGATTCACGCTGTTTTGTCCCTTTTATCGCTTGTTTTTTAACCAAGCAGAAAGAACGTCGATCTGCCAATCAATATCATACGAATGAAGCGCTTCATCAATTACTGATTCTTGAACACCTTTTTGTATAAGTTGCTGTTTAACTTTGTTTGGCCCAATTAAAGCTGAACGCGTTTTTGTGCGAACAAATGCACCCGCAAAAGCGTTATCATCAATTAACCGTTCTTGTTTTAAAAAATCAATTGCCTTAGCAATATGTTCAGACTGGCGCTCCTTTTTTATTAAATAATCATAAATTTCTTTTTCAGAACGCATACGATAGGAGAGATAATGAACGGCTAAATGCTGTGTTCTTTTTGCTTCATCTGCATCAACTAATTCCCGCATCTCTGCCTCGTTAAGATCCTGACCTTTTCTAAGTCCATATTTAATTAAGATATCTTCATCCACACTGAAAGCATAGCGATCATTGCCTTGTTCCTGTATGAATAAATTATAACGTTGCTTTGCTTTTTTTTGTACGGTTATTTTCGATATGATTGCCATACTCCCTCACTCCTTTCTTTACAGTGAATCCTCATAAGTAACAATTATGTGTACTTTGAACGATCAACGGGTATAACGATATATAAATGTTGCTAAAAGGAGATTGCATATGAAAATTGCTATAACGGGCGGGACAGGTCTTATTGGAGGAAACTAGCTGACAAACTTCATCAAGATGGTCATGATATCCTTATTTTAACGCGAAACATAAAGAATAAGCAAAACAAAGAACGGCTTCATTTTGTCGAGTGGCTTACCCCGACAAGTACTCCAGTCTCAAAGCTTCAAGGAACCGATGTAATTGTAAATTTAGCAGGAGAATCAATTATGGGACGGTGGACGAATTTAAAAAAAGAACGAATTCTATCAAGCCGTCTTGAAGCGACAACTGAATTAATTTCGATTATTAAACAATTAAATCAAAAACCGGAGGCACTCATTAATGCTTCTGCAATAGGCTATTACGGTCATTCAGAAACAGCGGTTTTTAACGAATCCGATGAAACGATTGATCCTAACTTTTTATCAGAAGTTACAAAAAAAATGGGAAAAATCAGCTTCCCAAGCAACAAACCTAGGCATTCGAACTGTTTATGGAAGAATAGGAATTGTCCTCGATCGAGATGGCGGAGCTTTACCAAAGATGCTGCTCCCATATAAATTATTTGTTGGTGGAACCGTCGGGACAGGCAGACAATGGATGTCTTGGATTCATATCGATGACCTTATTGAAATGTTTGCATTTGCAATTACCGAAAAATCCATTGAGGGTCCTCTTAATTTAACCGCACCACATCCTGTTCGTATGCAACAATTAAACCGAACGATTGCCAAAGTTATGAGTAGACCCCATTGGATACCTGCTCCCTCATTCGCTATTAAAACTGCACTAGGTGAAATGAGTACGCTTGTATTAGAAGGAGCTTATGTTTATCCGCGAAAAGCCATTCAAAAGAACTTTCCCTTCCAATATGAAAATCCGGAATTAGCATTAACGAACTTATTGCGGAAATAACATAGATAAAAAGCTTAGGTCCGCTTTCGGCCCTAAGCTTTTATTAATGAACGTACACTTGTTCAAAATGAATGTTTTTTTCATCAATACCTATTTTAAGCAAAAACTGCTCTGCTTGTTTTAATGTATCGAGCGGATACTGGGTTTGACATAACAGAGTGGCTCTTCGCAAACTTTCTTGAAATTGTTCGTTTAAAGCCAAGTCTCTTTTTACATTGTATATCGCTTTTAATACTCGTTCATCCCGTTCAAAACTGACAAAGCCTTCCGTCTGGTTATAGTAAACGATAAGCGGCACATGCGTATGAGGATGGATGATGTGGGTTTTATAAAGATTCAAACGCTTTTCCCCCTTTTTGGTCCACGCCACCTTTTCTTTATCGTATGGAAAACCAGCTCGAAAGGTCAACCTTTACGCCTAGTAAAGCAAATTTTTATGAAACCACTCCTGATTCCAAAATGGTAAATGACCTATTACCCGTATCTATTTCCGCCAATACTCCATAAGGCAATAAACACTTAGGTTCATTATGTCCAAAACTTGCATTGTAAAGAACGGGCAACTCTTCTAGTCCAAATTCCGCTAAGACTTTTTTAATCGTAACTTTGTATTCCTCATAATGAAATTCTTCTTGAGGCTTAGCAAATAAAATGCCATTAATTCGATTAAGTATGCCCATCATACCGTAATTACGTAACCCATCTTCCAACAACCACGGAGCAGGTTGAACCTCTGATGTTTCAAGAAATAAAATGGCTTCATTGAATTGATCTAACCTAGGAAACAAAGATGTTCCTTTTATAAATTGCAACACATCAAAGCAGCCACCGATTAGACGTCCTTGTGCAGTTTCTTTGCCTTGGATTAACTCATAACCACGATTAGGCTTAAATGTCCGTCCGATGTTTTGGTTTTTACGATCCCACTCAAGCCTTTCCCCAGTCCATGTTTCAGACACAGGAATGTTGCCTATTGGCTCGTCTCGGAAGAAAGTGTGATCGACCCACTTTTGCGTATACCCTGACATTGCAATATTCTCCGCGAAATCATTTAATACCGATACGCCATAAAAGCTTGATAAACCCGCTTTCAAACACATTAAGTGTCCAACTGTATTATCCGAATACCCAGTAAATATTTTCGGATTTGCTTTAATCACGTCAAAATCAACATATGGCAACATGCGTATACTATCATTCCCACCTATGCAACAGATAATTGCCTTTATTGATGGATCTTTAAACGCGGCCATTAAATCTTCCGCCCTCTTCTCCGGATGTTTGTAAACATAGTCTGGTTCGGCAAGTGTATGAGGCATTTCAACAACTTCAAGCCCGAATACGTCTTGTAATCGCTTTTTTCCTGCTCATAACGCCATAAAATAGATGGATCTCCTGCTCCTCCCCAACTTAAACTAACAGTCGCAACTAAATCTCCACGTCTTAATCTTTGTGGTTTTGTTAAATTCAGCATACTTGTCCCCTCCTATTACCATTATTCGTTTGTTTTTAAGTAATCCCTTTTTCATAAACGTCAAAAACAAAAAAGGGAATGTTTCATCCCTCTATGAAAGTTATTCAATTGCATTCCATAGTTCATAATCGAAATCCAAATAAGGAAGATTGTTTTCACTCAACCAGTTCGTATCAATTTGATCCATTACTTCACTTTGTATCGCATCATCAAGCATTTTATTCCAATAAGATTGTTCATCGCCAACGAATTTAAACCCGTTTACATCATCACCCATCAATTGTTCTCCACTTGCTGCTGCATTTTGAATAACTTCTTGAAGTTTTCCCATTAGTGCACCACTCCTTTTCGTCAAAAAAGTATCGTTTTAGAGTGTCACTTATTCCCAAGAATCATTCTATTAGCCGCGTTTTCGAATTTGTGGACGTTTCAACAAGTAAGACTAAAGTACATGATTTTTGACTGTACAGCTTTAGTTGATTTTAGCTATACTTTTATATAACAAATACCGAAAGGGGAGCTCGCCTTGTATCATCTAAAACGCTTAGTTAATGGACAAACACTGATCCTGAAAAACATTCACACACTTACAGATAAAGTATTTTTAGAATTTGAAAACGCCATTCATTACGCAAAAAAACTAAATACAATCGACCCTAGCAACCCTTGGTCCGTGGCAAAAATTAAACAAGTCGAGTAGTCTTCTTGTAACATCTATTTTGTACTATTATATAAGAAAAACGTCTATGTGCCGAACGACATAGACGTGCTTCAACCTATTTACTAATTACTTTAGCGCCTATTTAATAACTGATTAATGAATATTAATTTTTTCTATGAATTAACTTTGATCATTACCTCAATTCATCTCCCGATTGAGTAGGACCACCAACGTCATTAAGAGATACGCTAGAAATCAAAATCCATTGGCCGCTCCCTGGTTAATTATTTCTTCAGCTTCCATTCAGTTTTTTTTTTCGGACGTACTAGGGTGTTGTTCTACTATATTTATATTCGCTTCGCTTGCATCATTTATATATTTATTAATCAATTGAATTAAGCTCTTGTCTTGTCCGTGTAATTGTTGTTAGAACAAACCACAGCTACATTATTTCATTTTCTTTTTCATAAAGACTCAGGTGAATTTCTTCGACAATTTCGGTTTTCTGATCAGCAATGATTCTTTAGGCGAAGATCGGGAACACGTCCTTCCACTCTGTATTCCTCTGTCGTCTTACTCACCCTCACTTTTTTCATTGATAAAAAAACGAGCGGAAATTTCGCTCGTTTCACTAATTTCTCAAATGAAGTCATCATTACTTTATATTGTCTTTTGATATCATTTCAATTTATTGTTATGACAATGATAACACCCCTTGATTTTTAGCTGTTCAATGGTTTGCATTTCAAAGTCAATGCCAACTTTAATTAACTGTCTACAGTTTAAACACCTGTATAATCGAACTGTTTTTTTAAATTCGCCTGTATAAATTGGATCTTCAAAACGGTTCTGGAGATCTATAAATGTCTTAGTCACGTTGGTATCTGCAAAACAATCATTTGACTGCGATTTGCAATCATTTGCGCCCCCACGTATTGATTAAACGAAGGGAGTGTGGTATTCATACTTAATCCCATCTCAACAAGTGTTTCTTGCATTTTTAGTGTAAACTCGGGTGACTTATGGGCAAAAGATAGGAAGATATTTAATCCTCTTTTTTTCTTTAAAGCTTGAACCCCTCTTGTCATAAATAAAGTCATGCCTTGTAAAGTGTAAGGAGGGTCTGTAAAGAAACAATCGTATTTTTCAATAAGAGACTCGTTCAACGGATACCGCATATCGTGATAAAAGCAGTCAATCGGTAAATCTTCTTTTTCTGCAAAATATTCAATATAACTCAAGAATCGCTGATCAACATCAATTACAGTAATGCTAAGATTATATTGACTTTTCCCTGGAAAAATTCGTTTTAGTAACAGCCCT
>BAXC01000109.1 GCA_001310375.1 Bacillus sp. JCM 19041
ATGAAGAACCAAATGTAGTAGATAAAATTGATGCAAAACCGTTGATTAATGTAAAAGGAGAACTTGTTTTTAAAGACGTAGAGTTTTCTTATGACAATAAACGAAAAGCATTAAACCGAATAAATCTAACGTTCAAAGCAGGTACAACTGTTGCCCTAGTAGGCCATACAGGCTCTGGAAAGTCGACAGTTGTTAATTTAATGAGTCGTTTTTATGATCCAACAAATGGTGAAGTATTTCTAGACGGTGTGAACTTAAAGGATATTCGCCTAAGTGAATTGCGGAAGAATGTCAGCTACGTCTTACAAGATACGTTTATTTTTGCAGGAACAATTATGGATAATATCCGTTTTGGGAATCCAGAGGCGACAGAGGATCAGATCATGGCTTCTGCTAAGGCAATCGGTGCGCATTCATTTATTGAGAAACTCGAAAAAGGCTATCACACGGAAGTAGAAGAACAAGGAAGTGTACTCTCAGTTGGAGAAAGACAGTTACTATCATTTGCCAGGGCGCTTTTGGCTGATCCGAAGATTCTGATTTTAGATGAGGCGACTGCGAGTATTGATACAGAAACAGAGCTAAAAATACAAGAAGGACTAAAAACACTTTTAGCAGGAAGAACTGCAGTTATGATTGCTCACCGCTTATCTACGATTCGTGATTCCGACAACATTATCGTGCTTGAACAAGGCAATATGATGGAACAAGGAACACATGATCAATTAATGAAGCGCAAGGGTATTTATTTCGGACTTGTTAAGTCTCAATATGCAGCAATTCAAGAATAAGTAAAAGCGGTTTTCTTTCACAGATGAGAAAGAAAACCGTTTTCTATAATGAATTGATTGACTTTTTAGTTAAATGGGGTAGAATGGAATCACCCAAAAAATAAACTGATAATTTTGGAGTGGAGAGAAACAAGTATAGAGAGGCCAGGGGATAGAATGAAATATGCATTTGCCAAACGAGTGCGCCATTTACAGTCATCGGCCGTACGCGATATTTTAAAAGTAGTGAATAAAGGGAACATCATCTCATTTGCTGGTGGCTTGCCAGACGATGGATTATTTCCTGCAAAAGCGATTGAAGATGCATTTTCAAGAGCTTTTTCTAAAGGGAATAAAGCACTCCAATATGGTGAAACGGAAGGTTACCGACCTCTTCGGGAAGTAATACTTGAGCGGATGGAAAAAAAAGATATTACTGGTTTTACAGCCGACCATGTCTTAATGACAACGGGATCGCAACAAGCAATCGATCTATTCTCAAGAGTATTAATTAGCCCAGGAGATGTTATTTTAACAGAAGAACCAACTTATCTAGCCGCTTTACAAGTTTTCCAATCATATGAGGCAACGATATTCCAGTTAAATGTGATGAAGACGGCATGATTATGTCAGATTTGCTTTCAAAGATTAAATTATATAAGCCAAAAGTGATGTATGTTGTCCCAACATTCTCAAATCCTGCTGGTCGTGTGTGGACTTTGGAACGGCGCAAGGAATTAATCAAACTTATTCATAAACATCATGTGCTTGTATTTGAAGATGATCCCTATGGTGATATTCAATTTACAGATGATGGTTATACACCTATCGCTGCATTGGATAATGGTTCACATGTACTTTATACAAGCACTTTTTCAAAAACAGCAGTTCCGGCACTACGAACGGGATGGATCGTTGGACCGTATCAAGTCATTCGAATGATGGCGCAGGCAAAACAAGCAAATGATTTACATTCTAATTCATTAGCCCACCAAGCATTATATGAACTTTGTCGTCATTTTGATCTTGATGGGCATATTCAATCGATTCGTGAATTGTATGCTCATCGGAAAGATGTAATGGTAGGAAGCTTAAGTACCGCAAAAAAAGTGGAATCATTACTTTTGAAGAACCTAAGGGTGGAATGTTTTTATGGTTAGAGGCGAGTGCGAATGTGAACACCCAAGCATTATTGCCACGGGCGATTCAAAAAGGTATGGCGTATGTTCCAGGAGCACCGTTTTATGCGGGAAAACCTAAACAAAATACACTACGTTTAAATTTCACTCACGCTACTGACGAAGAGATTATGACGGGAATGCACGCTTTGTTAACAATGTTCCAAGAAGTTGAGGAGGAAACATCTTTAATTAGATAGTGAAATAAGCCGCCCTTGTAAGCAAAGGCGGCTTTTGTCTGTATTACATAGCCCGAAGTCTGCGAACACGTTCTTCTGGTCTTGGGTGTGTTGAAAACAGGTTTGCCGCTTTCTTTTTTAATGGATCGGCAAAGTACAGGGAAGCCGTCGAACTAGAGGCTTCTTCAACTGGTTGTGAGATATTGGTAATATTTTCAAGAGCGGAGGCTAGTGCTTCTGGGTTACGAGTCAATTCAACGGCACTCGCGTCAGCTAAGTATTCTCTATTCCGTGAAATAGCAAGTTGCATAACTATTGCAACAAGCGGAGCAAGAAGTACAAGTACTAAAGCGAGAACAAGAATAAGTGGATGTTTATTATTGTTATTACGTCCACCCGAAAAGATAAAGAAACGCATGCCAATATCACTTAAAATAGCAATTGCGGACACGAGTGCCACAGCAATCGTAGACAGACGTATATCATAATTGCGAACATGGGCTATCTCATGAGCGAGAACACCTTCTATTTCTTCTCGAGATAAGCGGTTCATTAAGCCGCTAGTAACTGCGACAGCTCCAGATTTAGGTGAGATCCCTGTTGCGAATGCATTTGGGCTTTCATCTTCAATAATAAATATACGTGGCATTGGAATCCGAGCCGCAATTGAAAGGCCTTCAACTGTGTGCCAGAGAAATGCCTGATCCGTTGATGAAGTGATTTCACGTGCACGGTTCATTCTCATTACAACATTTGTACTTGTAGAAATCATAAATATTGTGTAGAAGGTGGCGATGACGCTGCAAAAATTGCGCCACTTAAGTAATCACCTGTACGGATGTAGGTAATTGCTGCACCTATAAGTAGTACGATAATCACAAAAATTAGAACGAGGAATACCGTGTTACGTTTGTTTCGAGAGATTTGAGTATAGAACAAACAACGTCACTCCCCTAAAAGCGAACTTGTACTGGTTCTTTTTCTTCATCTGGTATATCAAGCATGTCATTTCGAAGAAAAGAATGCATATTGGCTACGATATTTGAAGGAAAAGACTCAATTTTTGTATTGTAGCGCATAACCATTGAATTATAAGCTTGGCGAGCGTAGGATATTTTATTTTCAGTGCCCGCGAGTTCCTCTTGTAATTGTAAGAAATTTTGATTGGCTTTTAAATCAGGATATGACTCACTTAATGCAAATAATTGCCGTAAAAGTCCACTTAACTCGGCATCTTGTTCAACTCTATCATGCTACTGGCATTTGGTTCTGTAATCACATTTCGCTTTTCAATGACTTGCGTTAATGTTTCTTGCTCGTGTTTTGCATAGCCTTTTACTGTTTCAACTAAGTTTGGGATTAGATCATATCTTCTTTTTAATTGTACATCAATTTGAGCCCAGGATTCTTCTGCCCGATTTCGGTGCTTTACCAATGAGTTGTAGCTTGTAATCCAAGCAATTGCAATAACTGCAATCACCCCAACAATAACAATTCCTATAACCACGATTTAGTTCACCTCTCTTTTTTTTATCTACGTTAATGACTTTAAAAGGTTTCCCTATTTAAAAAAGTTTAGCATGATTAAAAGAATGAAGTAAAATAGTTGCATAGTTATGTAAAGAATCCATATGTTGGAGAGAAATGATTTGACTTAAATATTGGAGTACGATACGATTTTGATAGCGCTTACACAAGTAATGCGTTTTACTGAACGACCGCTCAGAAGATGAGAGAAGGGGCAATTAAAATGATATTAACAAAAGATCAAACGATGGTACGCGATATGGTAAGGCAATTCGCGAGAAAAGAGATCGCGCCTCTTGCCCCTGAATTAGACAGGGAATCACGTTTTGCTACTGATGTGTTTAAGAAGATGGGGGAATTAGGGATTCTTGGTATTCCTTTTCCTGAAAAGTATGGTGGTTCAGGTGGAGATACGGTTTCTTATGCGCTTGCTGTAGAAGAGATTGGTTATGCGTGTGGCGGCACTGCTGAGTTATGCAGCAGCAGTGTCTCTCGGAGCAAGTCCAATTTATTATTACGGAACAGAAGAACAAAAGAAAGAGTACTTAACTCCGCTGGCTGTGGGTGAATCACTTGGAGCTTTTGGTCTAACAGAACCTAATGCAGGTTCCGATGCAGGTGGTACGCAAACAAAGGCTAGATTGGACGGTGATGAATATGTTATTAACGGCGAAAAATGCTGGATAACGAATGCTGAATATTCAAGAACAGTTATTGTAACCGCAGTAACAGGAACACGTGAAAATGGGAAAAAAATGATATCAGCTTTTATAGTCCCAACGAATACACCTGGTTTTAAGATCAGTTCAAATTATGACAAGATGGGTGTGCGAGCTTCTAATACATGCGAACTTATTTTGGAGGATGTGCGTGTGCCTAAAGAGAATTTGTTAGGTGATCCCCAAAAAGGCTTTAGCCAATTTCTCTACACTCTTGATGGAGGACGTATTTCAATTGCGGCTCTTGCAGTCGGCATTGCTCAATCAGCTTTTGATAGAGCTCTTGCGTATGCAAATGAACGAAAACAATTTGGTGTGACTATTGGTTCGTTTCAAGCGATTCAATTTAAGCTTGCAGACATGGCGATGGAAATTGAGCTCGCGCGTAATATGGTTCATAAATCGGCTGTTTTAAAAGATCGCGGGGAAGCTTTTGGTAAAGAGGCGGCATATGCAAAGTTATTTGCTTCTGAAATGGCTACGCGTACTTGTAATCAAGCACTGCAAATACATGGCGGATATGGTATATGCGTGAATATGAAGTAGAACGCATGCTTCGTGATGCAAAACTTCTCGAAATTGGTGAAGGCACATCAGAGATTCAACGACTGGTTATTGCGAGACATTTGGGGTTAGGTAAATAATAATACTTGATGAGCAACTAGGAGGGAGACTGATGATAAAATCGATTTTAATTGCAAACCGAGGTGAAATTGCTGCACGGATTATTCGAACTTGTAAAAAGATGGGTATCAGGACGGTTGCTGTTTATTCAGATGCTGATGCACAAGCGGAACATGTCCAGATGGCTGATCTAGCGTTCCATGTTGGTAGTTCTAGAGTTCATGAAAGTTATCTAAATCAAGACAATATTTTATCTTGTGCGAAAGAAGCGGGTGTTGATGCGATTCACCCTGGGTATGGTTTATTAAGTGAACAAGCGACCTTCGCAGAGAACTGCAAGAAGCATGGATTCATCTTTATTGGTCCTTGTGCTAAGTCGATTTCGTTAATGGGTGATAAGCTCCAAGCACGTGAAATGATGGTTCAATCAGGAATTCCAGTTGTACCTGGTAGCGCTGATTTATGTTCAAAAGAAGCGGTTGTTGAGGAAGCAAAAAAAATCGGCTATCCAGTTATGTTAAAAGCGGCATCTGGTGGTGGAGGCATAGGCATCGATATTTGTCATACAGATGAAGAATGCCGCAATGCCTTTGAAAAAAACAAAAAGAAAGCTGCGATGTTTTTTGGTGATGGAGCACTTTATTTAGAAAAGAGGCTCGTGAATCCGCGCCATATTGAAGTGCAAGTAATAGCAGATAAAAGCGGAAACATCTTAACTGTTGGTGAAAGAGATTGTTCAATCCAAAGAAGACACCAAAAAATAGTGGAAGAAGCCCCGGCTGTCGGTTTGTCGGATAGCACTCGAGAAAAACTACATCACCTTGCTAAAAAAGCGGCTAATGCAATTGGGTATGAAAACGCAGGAACAATTGAATTCTTAGTAGATGAAGACGAAATGTTCTATTTTTTAGAAATGAACACTCGATTACAAGTTGAACATCCAGTATCTGAAGAGGTTTTTGGGATTGACTTAGTAGAATGGCAAATCCGAATCGCTGCAGGAGAAAATTTACCTTGGCAACAAGAAGAAATGAACGCCGATGGTCATGCGATTGAAGTGAGAATTTATGCAGAAGATCCAGTGCGTTTCTTGCCATCACCGGGAACGATTAAGGAATTTACAAAACCTGAAGGAATGGGAATTCGACATGAGTGCCTGTAAAAAAAGGGAGTGTAATCACGCCTTTCTACGATCCGATGATTGCAAAAATGATTATAAAAGGTAGAAACAGAGTAGAAGCAATTAATCAATTAGCAACAGCTTTGGAAGCTTATCGTATAAGTGGAATTAAAACGAACTTGGCTACTTTACGTGGAATTGTTAATCATTCTGCTTTTAGAATAGGAAATGTAAATACATCGTTTATGACGGATTATGGAGCCGAGTTACGCCTAGAGGAGGAGACAAAATGAAGCAAGTGACAGCAACAATGGCAGGAAATGTATGGAAAGTGGTTGTGCAAGTTGGAGATAAGGTTGAAGTTGGTCAAGAAGTAGTTATTTTAGAATCAATGAAAATGGAAATCCCAATCGAAGCAGAAGCAGAAGGCACTGTTAAATCAATTCAAAAGCCAGAAGGTGAATTCGTCAATGAAGGAGACGTGTTAATTGAGCTTGAATAACAGTTTGGTGTTATTTGAAAAACAAGAGCATATTGGGATCATTACACTTAACCGACCAAATGCAGCGAATGCTCTTTCAGAAAAGTTATTGGATGAACTTGTTTATGTCTGTTCAACAATAGCTAGCAAAGCTACTATTCGAGTTGTTGTTTTAAGGTCGACAGGAGAGAAAATTTTTTGTGCAGGAGCTGATTTAAAAGAACGAGCTGAGATGCAAGAGGAAGAAGTCTTTGATGCAGTCAAGAAAATTTCTATGGCTATAGAAACAGTTGCTGCATTGCCTCAGCCAGTCATTGTGCAAGCAAATGGAAGTGCTTTTGGAGGTGGACTTGAACTCTGTATGGCCTGCGATGTACGCGTATTTTCTGATGAAGCATACTACGGTTTAACTGAAACGAGCTTGGCAATTATACCAGGAGCTGGTGGTACTCAGCGGTTACCCCGACTAGTTGGAGAAGGCGCGCAAAAGAAATGATATATGCATCTAAGAGAATTAATGGAAAGATCGCATTAAGTTACGGTTTGTGTGAATATGCTGTCCCAACGAAGGAAACAAAAAAAGTAGCAATGGACCTTGCAGAACAAATTGCGTGTAATGGACCATTGGCTTTAAGGGCAGCAAAGCAAGCAATGACAACAGGCAGTTCTCTTCCATTAACAGAAGCTTTACGTAAAGAAAAAGAAGCATATAGCAGCCTATTAAATACAAAAGACCGCTTAGAAGGTTTAGTTGCTTTTAAAGAAAAACGAAAAGCATCTTATCAAGGACATTAGGGTGAATGTTATGAAGACTGAAGAAGTAAAGACAGAAAAAGAGGCTTTTCTTTATAAAGGTGGTCAACAGAAGTACCATAAACAGAACTCGGAAAAAGGTAAATTATTTGTTCGTGATCGGCTAACGCTTCTGCTTGATAACGGTTTAACAACTGAAGATGGCTTATTTGCGAATAGTGAAGCAGAAGGTTTGCCTGCAGATGGTGTCATTTGCGGGATGGGAACAATTGATGGCAAAGCGGTTTGTGTAATGGCAAATGATTCAACAGTGAAAGCTGGTTCATGGGGTTCCAGGACAGTAGAGAAGATTATTCGAATTCAGGAAACAGCGGAAAAACTTAGCGTTCCGATGCTATATTTAGTTGATTCGGCTGGAGCACGAATTACAGATCAAGTGGAAATGTTTCCAGGCAGAAGAGGTGCCGGGAGAATATTTCACAATCAAGTAAAACTATCCGGGAAAATTCCACAAGTGTGCATATTATTCGGACCTTCAGCAGCAGGTGGAGCATATATACCAGCTTTTTGTGATGTTGTCATAATGGTTGACGGAAATGCTTCAATGTATTTAGGGTCACCAAGGATGGCTCAAATGGTTATTGGAGAAAATGTATCACTTGAAGAAATGGGTGGTGCTGCCATGCATTGTTCCGTTTCGGGCTGTGGCGATATTTTAGCTAAAAATGAGCACGAAGCGATTTCACAAGCGCGAACTTATTTAAGTTATATGCCAAAAAGTTATAAAGAAAAGCCTTCGGATTCTGAGGCTTCGTCGCCTAAAGATTTGCCGAAAACAATTGAAGAATTAATTCCGGCCAATCAAAATGCACCATTTAATATGTATGATTTGCTTGATCGTCTCATTGATAACGATAGTTTCTTTGAAATTAAAAAAAGGTTTGCTCCAGAATTAATTACTGGTTTTGCTCGTTTAAATGGTCGTGCTATTGGGATCATAGCCAATCAGCCGAAAGCAAAGGGAGGTGTACTTTTTCATGATTCCGCCGACAAGGTGCGCGATTCATTACGTTATGCGATGCATTCCATATTCCATTGCTGTTTTTAGCAGATATACCTGGTTTTATGATCGGTACAAAAGTTGAAAGAGCTGGCATTATACGTCATGGTGCAAAAATGATTACTGCAATGGCACAAGCAACAGTGCCAAAAATTTCAGTGATCGTGCGAAAAGCATATGGTGCAGGACTTTATGCAATGGCTGGACCTGCATTCGACCTGATTGCTGCTTAGCACTGCCACAAGCCCAAATAGCGGTTATGGGACCGGAAGCGGCAGTTAATGCTGTATATGCGAATAAAATAGCGGAGTTACCTGAAGAAGAGAGACAAGCATTTATAGAAGAAAAACGGCAAGAGTATAAGGAGAATATTAATGTTTATCGTTTAGCATCGGAGTTAGTAATCGATGGCATCGTAAATGGCAATGATTTAAGAACGGAATTAATTGATAGATTTAAGCTTTATGAAAGCAAAGAAGTCATATTCACAGACCGAAAACATCCTGTTTACCCAGTTTAAAATAAAGGAAGCCATATATCGAGTGAAGTTAGTCTGGATTAGATCTTATAATTAGATCCTTCATTGATAATTGGTTTCCTTTTATTTCCTATAAAAAAAGATTTAATTATGTACATAGAAATAGAGGGTGCGAGACATTCTATTATCACACAGGGAGGTGAAACAAATGGCGAATAACACTAGCTCAAACAATCTTGTAGTACCTGGCGTACAACAAGCGATCGATCAAATGAAATATGAAATTGCTTCTGAATTCGGAGTAAACCTTGGTGGAGACACTACTTCTCGTGCGAACGGGTCTGTTGGTGGAGAAATCACAAAGCGTCTAGTTCAGATGGCTGAACAACAACTTGGTGGCGGATACCAAAAGTAATTTCATATATTGGAATGAAAAAGAGGCGATCAAATCGCCTCTTTTCTGTTTTATCGAATTCGTTGTTCGTTTTCAGGATTAAAGAAGTGGGCTTTATTCATATTAAGTGCTAGCTCAATCGTATCACCGCTTTTTGCTGTCGTGCGTGAATCTACTCGAGCAACAAATTCTTGTCCTTCAATAGAAGAATATAAGACGGTTTCTGCACCAGTTAATTCAGCTACATCAATTAAAGCATTAATTTTTGTGTCTTCTGAAGAAGATATAAACACGGGTTCATCATGAATATCTTCAGGACGAATGCCTAAAACGAGTTCTTTGTCTAAGAATCCCTGTTCTCTAAGAACGGAAAGTTTCCCTTCAGGAACACGAATGCGTTGGTCATTTATAAGGAAATTATTCCCATCTAATTTACCAGATAAAAAGTTCATTGAAGGTGATCCAATAAATCCACCAACAAAAACATTTTCGGGATTATCATAAACATCTTTTGGTGTTCCTATTTGTTGAATAAACCCATCTTTCATAATAACAATGCGTGTAGCCATTGTCATCGCTTCTGTTTGGTCATGAGTAACGTAAATCGTTGTTGTTTGTAGGCGTTTGTGAAGCTTGGTAATTTCTGCACGCATCTGCACACGCAATTTTGCATCAAGGTTTGATAAAGGCTCATCCATTAAGAATACTTGTGGATCACGAACGATGGCACGACCAAGGGCAACACGCTGGCGCTGACCACCTGACATTGCTTTAGGTTTACGATCAAGCATTTCTTCAAGACCAAGAATTTTTGCAGCGTTATTTACACGTGCTTTTATTTCATCTTTTTTGAATTTGCGTAATTTTAATCCGAAGGCCATGTTGTCATAAACATTCATATGTGGATAGAGGGCATAGTTTTGGAAAACCATTGCGATGTCCCTGTCTTTTGGTGCGACATCATTCATGCGTTTATCACCAATGACAAGGTCTCCTTGTGAAATCTCTTCCAGTCCGGCAATCATACGTAAGGTAGTTGATTTTCCACAACCAGATGGACCAACAAATACGATAAATTCTTTGTCTTCAATGTTAAGGTTAAAATCTGTTACAGCAGTTACATCCCCATCATAAACTTTGTAAACATTTTTTAATTCAATAGATGACATGTTCAAATCCCCCTTAAGCTTTTTAACTAATTAAATTGTAACCCCTTTCACTAATAGGAAGCTATGTCCATGTTGCACAAAGAAAAATGATGTTCACTTGTGCAAGGTGACAACGCTTACTTATGTGGAAGTAAAAGAGAAGTAAATACTGCTTGATAAAAAAGACGAATCTCAATTCCTGTTAATGCTTTAAATTTATCGAGTCGGTATTGCAAGCTGTTCCTGTGTAAATGTAAGCATTTTGCTGTCTGTGAATTGTTTAAATTGTTTTGTAAGTAAATACGAATTGTTTTAAGGAGTTCGTCATCTTCAATCACTTCTGGTGGGAAAAAATGTTGCTGCAGTCTGTTGAAAAGTCCATCAGGTATACTCTCCAATATTTTCGTAAGGCCTGCTTCAGATGCTGTAAAAACTGTTTGACCTGCTCGGTTTTCAAGTTTATGGGAAAACAATTCTGCTTCAAGCAGTACGGCGTCGTAGAGACGTGAGCCTTTAGCAGGCACCCCTAGAAATAACTGAACTCCAGTATAAAAATCGGCTTCAATCAATTCTACAATTGCATGAAGATCCAGAAAATCACCGTCTGACTTAAATAAAAGCAATCCATTAGTTGCGGTGTTCCAGATCAGGTTAGTGTCGACGGGAAATGAGCCAAGAACAGCTTCTCGAAATGAAGAGACATCGTCTAGAGCATGTTCGAGATGAAATTGAACGGCTGTATAAGCCGTAGTTTCATCAGGATGAGGCCCATTAGTATATAGAAATCGATGCCAGGCCTTTTCCATTGATGTATGTGGTTTAGGGACGCTTGTTACTTCAGTAAACAATACAGAAAGTAGTAGTTGTTCACCATCTGAAAGTTTGGTGCGATTAAAGTGGAAGAGGTCTTGTCCGTATTGCAACGTCCAGCGTTCTTCTACTAGATCGCTTTGTTTCCAAAGAGCATGGTTAAACGTTGATTGAATAGTAGATTTCATATCGTCACATACCTTTCAAACAGGTTCATCCACTTAAGTATAACAGAAAAAAGAAGCCTCAGGAGGCTTCTTAATCTGTGTCTCTATCTGCTTCATTTTGTTTTGGAGTGGGAAGAGATTCTTCAATTTTTCCACCTGAATGTGGATCAACACTTCCACCGTTTAATCCTTCATTGACATAGCGATCCACGTCAAGCTCTAATTCTTTACGGCTCTCAACATCATGTTTTCATCTTTTGGCATGGAATTAACCCTCCTGGATAATAGCATGCCTTTGGGACAAGGAGATTATACGTTTGGTTGATGTTCAGATTCATATACATGGTATAGCATCAGGTCATGAACTGCTTTTTTAAGCAATTCTTGTTTTGTTGGATCATGTGGTCCTGTTTGCCATAAGATATCGCCGTTATAGTGATAAATACCGGAAACAAAGTGACTCTCGAAATAACATGAAAAAGCCCATTTTTGTTTCCGACCAAGGACGGTAAGGGGTTTATATTGAAAATGAACAAGCATGAGAAAAACCTCCAGTTATAGTTTGAAAGGGCTTTCATTAAAGTTTAACATAAGCTGGCGTTTTCGTGTTTTAAAAAAATCGGCTATAATGTAGAAAAGACGAAATGATTGATAAAAGGAGGCAGTCTGCTGGATTAATGACAGCAGGCATTTAATGTGCATTGGATTTCTTTGTTTTTTTTATTAGCTGTAGTTGGTGCGATTGTTGGTGCTGCAACAAATGCGCTTGCTATCAGAATGCTTTTTCGACCGCATCGAGCTTACTACATCGGAAAATGGCAGCTTCCTTTTACACCTGGATTGTTGCCGCGTAGACAAAAAGAGCTATCCGTTCAGCTTGGAAATATTGTTGCAAACCATCTACTGACAGCTGATGGCTTAAGTAAAAAAATTGGGAGTGAGCTCTTCTCAACAGAATTAAACAATTGGCTCCGTAATAAAGTTGAAAGTTGGTTAAAAAGTGAGCATACGATTGAATCGTTGTTAAAACCATTGTTTTCACAAGACACTGGACGTGAGCAACTTGTGATTCGATCTAAATCATGGTTAAAAACACGAATAATCCATTATTTGCAAGAAAACCAATCAACTTCAGTGAAGAAGATTGTACCTGTCGAGCTGCAACTTAATGTGGCAACTTGGTTACCTGAAGCGGCAGAAATGATACTGAATAAGGCTAGCGCATATGTTGATAGTGAAGAGGGAATAGAACGAATAGGTGCTATGGTCAAACAATTCTTATCTACAAAAGGAAAGCTTGGCGGCATGGTTTCCATGTTTATTTCAAGCGATAAGCTTGTTGATATGGCGATTCCAGAAATCAGAAAATTTTTAGCGGATGAGCAAACAAAAGAAATGTTGTATGGATTGCTTGCTAATGAATGGAATGCTTTCTTGGAAAAGCCACTTTCAACTTTTTCTGCAGAGAGTTACGTTGAAACCATTGTTGATAAATTAACTGATGGAATTCAAGGTCAGATCCCGCTTTTAAATTGGTATGATGCTCCTCTTCATCAATGGACAGAGCCATTTATCGCACCTGTTTCGGAAAAGTGGGCACCAGAGTTAGTGAAATTATTGACGGGGAACATTCAGGCAAATATTACAGGTATATTAAAGCAATTACGGTTAGAAGAAGTGATTGAACAACAAGTTGCCTCTTTTTCAATGGCTCATTTGGAAAGTTTAATAATGGACATTACAAAGAAGGAATTACGACTGATCACTTTTTTAGGTGGATTTATTGGTGGTCTTGTTGGTCTTATTCAGGCAGTTATCGTGCATTTTTTCTATTAAAATAGCCATATTGCGTGATTTCATTGTCTACACATGTTATAGTCGGTTGGACAAGTTATGAGGAGTGATCATTGTGAGCAATACGTACGATAAAGCACATGAACTGAAAGATGCATTAGCAGAGAGTGAAGAATTCAAGGCGTTGCATGCGTTACATGAAGAAATTGAAGCAGATGACATTGCTAAGAAAATGCTTGAGAATTTCCGTAAGCTTCAACTGGAGCTTCAGCAAAAGCAAATGCAAGGAATTCAAATTTCTGAAGAAGAAGCGCAACAAGCACAACAACAATTTGAGCTTGTTCAGCAACATGAGCTTATTTCTAAGTTAATGGAAGCTGAACAACAATTAAGCGTTATTATCACAGACTTAAACAAAATCATTACTGAGCCGTTAGAAAGAATCTACGGTGATCCATCGGAAGAACAACAATAAGAGTTATTTAAGGAAACCTGCCATTTTGGCGGGTTTTTTTATGGATATGAACGGAAAGGATAAGTTCTACTTCTCGAAAATACGCATAAGTCTAGAACAAGGATAGGGCAAGTTCAAAGACACCAAGAGGATTGAAGGAGGAATAGACTTGAAAGCCTATAAAATGGTAGCAGTAAATATTGATGGAATTATGGTGAACAAAGAAAACAAAATGAGTAAGCGGACAAAAGCAGCGGTTGAGTATTTAACACGGAAAGGTGTAGTAGTTACCCTTATGACAGATCAACCATTTTCCCATGCTAAAAAAGCGGCAAAAGCGTTAAAGCTTGATGGGTTTATTGTTGCTCATGGGGGGGCATTTGTTTCTGATACAAATAAAAATGAATGGTTTAACCGTCCTTTAGAAATGGATAACGCTTTGGATATTTGTCATGTGCTTGAACGATTTGATTGTGAGACCCGCTTATTATATGGGGATCATGCTATTTCGACACGTTCACAGCATAAACAAACCTTACTTGCAAAAATGTCTTTTGGTTCCCCTGGTGAACAAATGGTTTACCCTACTACCTATGTCAATTCTCTCTATGAGCAAGTATTAAAAGAAGGAGCAGGGCCATTGAATATGGCGATTAGCTGTGAAGAGCAAGCTGATCTTAATCATATTTGTTCCATCCTTGAGCAAGAAGTGCCGGATATTGAAATAACGGTAAAAGAGAATGGGCAATGCTTGATTGTTGGAAAGGGAGCTGGAAAAGCTAGAGCGTTGCAATGGCTCGTTAGACAACGGGGAATGGAGCTTGAGCAAGTGGTTGCAATTGGTGTCCATGACGAAGATGTCGAATTACTTGAAATGGTGGGGCTAGGTGTTGCAATGGGTGATGCGAATACTGCTTTACAAGAATCAGCTACATGGGTTACTCGGACTGTGGATCAAGAAGGGTTTGCCTATATGGTTCATGAAGTATTTCGTAAGCAATTGAGAATACAAGTGTAAAATCGATAATGGTCAGAAAAGAAAGCGGGCAAAAAATGCCTGCTTTCTTTTTTAACGTGCAAATAAAACCATTTTTCCATTTATTGTAAGTCGGTGTGTTAAACTCGATGCTTCTGCTTTCTCAAGCCTTTGTTTTGCGACTTGAATGGCTTCTTGTTCTGTGTTTGCTTCAATTCGTTCATTTAACACTTCTGAACTATCTTTATTAAATGCTGTTAAAAAATAAGTCATTTGTAAGCCCACCTCTTATGAATGCGTTTACAAAAGTATAGCATAAAACGAATGTGTATTCACCTATTAAAAAAAGATTG
>BAXC01000110.1 GCA_001310375.1 Bacillus sp. JCM 19041
TTTTATGTGCAAATTGGATTAATCCAATACTAACTGTATACTTCGGCTCCCGCACGCCAATATAATTTGGAATCGCTACTCGAATATTTCCTTCAAGCATATCCTTTGCTAACTCCAATACGCCCGGGAGTGAAACGGTTCCCCCAGTCAATACGAAGCCACTTGGGAATTGTCTAAAGCCTAACCGAACGAGTTCACGTGCAGCAAGCTCTACAATTTCCTCAACACGTGGTTCAATAATTTGAGCCAGTTCCAACTGAGTTAAAGTCTCTCGTTCATTTGAACCAATCTTTTGGATTGTAATTTGTTCTTCTGGTGAAGCTTCATCAATAAAAGCATGTCCATGCTTACATTTAACCCGTTCCGCTTCTTCAGTAGTCAGCTTAAGGCCCACGGCAAGGTCATTTGTAATATGGTCCCCGCCTAATGGAAGTACGGTCATGGCTGCGAGTGTGCCTTGATCAAACACAGAAACTGTTGTTGAGCCTCCGCCAATCTCAATTACACAAACACCCAGTCCTTTTTCATCTTTTGAAACCGCAACGGCACCTGCCGCAAGCGAATTCAAGCAAATTTCCGCTACAGAAAGACCAGCTCTTTCTACACAGCGCAACAGATTATGCAGCACCGTTTTCGAACCAGTAATCATTGTGCCTTCCATTTCTAAACGGACTCCAATCATTCCTTTTGGATCAGTAATTTCATCGAGTCCATCTACAATAAACTGTTTTGGAATAACGTCAATAATTTCTCTTTCCGGGGGAATTGATACTACTTGAGCTGCATCGATCACACGCCGTACATCCTCAACCCCAATTTCACGGTCACTGCTCGAAACTGCCACGACACCGTGGCATGGGGTTAAATCGACATGGCTGCCATTTACGCCAACAACCACATGTTCAATCCGTATCCCAACCATTCGCTCAGCCTGATCCACCGCTCGTTTGATGGATTTAACCGTCTCATCTATATCAACGATCGTTCCTTTACGGATTCCTTCAGAATCGACATTGCCAACTCCAAGGATATTAATCGAGCCTCCAGCTACTTCTGCCACGACAACTTTCACAGAAGATGTTCCAATATCCAAACTTACATACGTTTCACTGCTCACCAATGGCACCTCCCCATCTGCACAGTCATGGTGTCTTCTCATTTTTTAATCATATTTTAATTACATACAAGTATTCAACAAGCTTAAGTGGAATCCTTTTTAATTCTAGCAGTATCTTATGTATAAAAAGCCTTCGAAGACTCTTGTCTTTTAGTCTACACCAAGTTGGAGATAGAGAAAAGACATAACCTTCCGCGGTTTAATCAATCAACCTCTATTTTTGCTTTATTTTTGAAACAAAACAGATCGCAACGCCTTCGAAAGCACAAAACGTCTTCGTATTTTTTAAAACCCTCCTACAAAAATCGATCAAAATGCCTATTCCTCTGCAGTTCGATTCTCTTTGAAATAAGGGCTCATTTTCATATATAACACCCCATCCTTGTTTGCGTCTAATTGAGTATAGACTTGCGGATACGGTTGCATATATTGAGCAAAAGAACTGACTGCTGTACGCACTTCCATTCCATCATTCATAAAAAGAGTTAATTCATCCTTTGCACCGTCGGTTGGTGTAAATATAATCTCCGAAATGCGCCCCACGATTTCTGGAGCCGTTTTAACAAGCTCTTCTCCCATCTGTGCAAGCATCTTTTCGTCATTAAAACCAACTAGAACCGGGGCATCACCAGCAAGCTGGCTACTAGGTACCTCTTCAAGAGTTTTTCCATTTTGTAAAAGCGGTCGATATCCCTCTTCACTAGCCACATAACCAACGCGGGGATATTCTTCAATTGTAACTTTTACAGTAGACGGTAATTCTCGTTCAATTGTAGCGTGTTGAATTTCTGTAACTTGCTCAAGGCTCTCTGTACGATCTCCCTCAGCTAAGTTCCACATATTCATGCCTGGCTCAATGCCACTTTCTGTTAAAACTACTTCATCCGTTACAAGTTGATTGCCCGAGATGGTTATTGTTTTCACATCACTAAGCGGGCTCTGAAAATAAACGAGCAAGATAAGCAACGAAAAAAATAACAAAATAATAGCCAGCATTCGCCGGTTCGCTTTTCGCTTCCGCTTTTCCTGTAAGGTTGGAATTCGCTCGTTTACCGAAACAACTTTTTCATCTCGACTCACATTTGTTCCTCCAAACTGTTCCATTAATACGGAATGTAAACGGATATCCAGTCTCCCTACGACTTACTACACGTACCCTTTTTATCGTTTAACAAAACATTTACTTTACTCTTTTTCTCCATTTTAGCATAAATATCCTGTTTCTCTCCACACGAAACACAAAAAGAGTGGTATTACCCACCCTCTTAACGTGCATGCCTACTAATATTTAACAAAATTCCTAACGACATGAGCATTAATGTTAATGAAGACCCCCCGTAACTTAAAAGAGGCAATGTAATACCGGTTACTGGCATTAATCCTGTTACAACGCCAATATTTATCATAACTTGAATAGCCACCATTACTACAATACCTACTGCTAAAAAACTACCAAACAAATCAGGTGCTCCAAGCGCGATTCTTATGCCTCGCCAAAATAAAATAGCAAATAAAGTAAGAACGATCAGACCACCTAAAAAGCCCATCTCTTCTGCTAAAATAGCAAAAATAAAATCAGTTTGTGGTTCCGGCAAATAAAAATACTTTTGCCGACTCTCACCAAGTCCCATCCAAGTAGCCCGCCTGGTCCTATCGCAAATAGTGATTGAATGATTTGAAAACCACTTCCAAGTGGATCACTCCAAGGATCCAAAAAAGAAGTTATACGTTGAATCCGGTAAGGAGCACTGGCAATCAATCCAACAAAACCAGCAACACCTAGTAAGCCTAATAAAACAAAATGTTTGATCCTTGCCCCAGAAATAAAGATCATCGCAATACATGTCCCAACCATCACTGATCCTGTTCCTAAATCAGGCTGGAGCATAATCATTCCAAACGCCAACATGACAAGTGATAAAGATGGTAGTAAGCCTCTCTTAAAGGAGATAATCTTTTTTTGATTAACAGCTAGATAATTAGCTAAAAACACAATCATAGCGATTTTCGTAAACTCTGAAGGCTGGATTGAAAAAGCACCCACTCCGAGCCAACTACTTGCCCCCCCGCGCACAAGTCCCACTCCTGGTATAAGCACAAGAACAAGTAAGATGAAACAAATAATTAACATTATTTTCGAGTAGGTTCTCCATGTCCAATAATCGATTCGCATGATCAAACACATTAGTACAATACCAACTCCACCAAAAAACAATTGGCGTTTGGCAAAGAACCACGCATCCTCGAACCGATATGTTGCCCACGCTGCACTGGCGCTATAAACCATGATCAGTCCAATTGTTAACAGCCCCATCGTTGTTGCAAGCAAAATTAGATCTGGAGCAGATCGTTGCTTATCCATTACACTCACACCTTTGCTTCATACGACGTCTAATTTAACTATATGAAGTGTGGCAGTTAAACATGTCCAAAAAAGAAGCCTGCCATCACCTGGCAGGCTTCTTACTTATTTTGATTGAAGAAATTCATCGACCGAAGTCAGAAAAACATCTCCTCGTTCCTCAAAAGATCGGTACTGATCCCAACTTGCACAAGCAGGCGACAGCAAAACAACATCACCAGACTGTGATTCAGAAAGAGCCATTTTCGCAGCATCGTCGACACGCTCCGCCTGAACCGTTTTTATACCAGCTTTTTTTGCGAGGCTCGACAATTTTTCTTTTGTTTCCCCGTATGTAACGAGTACTTTGACATGTGTTAGACTTGGCAACAATTCATCAAATTCATTGCCTCGATCTAACCCTCCAGCGATAAGTATAACTGGCTTCGAGAAAGCAGATAATGCTGCTTTTGTGCTAGAATATTCGTCGCTTTAGAATCATTGTAAATCTGTATACCATCCCAATCCCTGACAAATTGCAGACGGTGTTTAACTCCTTTAAAGCTTCTTAACACAGAACGGATTTGCTCACTTTTAGCACCGGCAAGCTTTGCCGCTGCAATCGCCGCAAGCATATTTTCAACATTATGTGCTCCAGGAAGTACAACCTCACTTAAGGGCATTATCATTTCTTCTTGAAAACAAATCATCCCTGCTTCCACGTAAGCCCCTTCTTTAACTTTTTGTTTAACAGAAAAGGGGATCTTTTTCCCATTAAAACGAGAAGCCGAGGCTACAACAATCTTATCATCAGCGTTATAAACAAGTGCATCAGACTCATTTAAATGAGCACCTATTTTTGCTTTTGCCGCGATGTATTCTTCTCTTGATCCATGATAATCGAGGTGTGCATCAAATAGATTTAACCATACTGCTATGTTTGGTTTAAATTCTTCTGTACCCATCAACTGAAAACTCGATAATTCAAGTACCATCACATCATCCGTGGTTGCATTTTTAGCCACTTCAGATGCTACGGTTCCGATATTGCCTGCGATTAAAGGAGTCCGCCCGCTGTTTTCAAGCATTTCTTTAATTAGAGTTGTTGTTGTTGTTTTGCCATTTGACCCAGTAACAGCAACAATATCCGCCTCTGACAAACGGTATGCTAGTTCAATCTCCGTCCAAACAGGCAGCTGACGATTTAACGCCTCCTGTACAAGGATATTTCCATATGGAATTCCAGGATTTTTAACCATTAAATCAATTCCATCAAGTAAATTCAATGGGTGCTTGCCGCAAACCACTTGAATTCCAAGCTGTTCCAATGATTTTGCTTCTGGATTTTGTTCATAGGCTTTATTATCATTCACAATAACCTTTGCGCCTAGTTCATGTAAGATTTTAGCAGAAGCGACACCGCTTTTTGCTAATCCAAGAACCAATACACTTTTTCCTTTTAATTCATCTACACGTTTCATGTTAACCACACTCCAATGTAGATACCCATAATTGCAAAGACCATGCCTACAAGCCAAAAAGTCACAACAACTCGCCATTCTGACCAACCTGATAGTTCATAATGGTGATGTAACGGACTCATTTTAAAAACACGCTTGCCAGTCGTTTTAAATGAGATAACCTGAATGATGACAGAAAGTGTTTCAATAACAAATACACCGCCGACGATAATGAGCATTAACTCCATTTTTGTCAAAATCGCAATTCCGGCGATTGCACCTCCAAGTGCTAATGATCCCGTATCACCCATAAATACTTTCGCGGGATGAGCATTAAACACTAAGAACCCTAATACAGCACCTGTTATAGCAGTAGAAAATAGAGCGGCATCAATAAAACCTGCACTCCAAGCGAGTATAGCAAATGCAGCAAATGCAATCGCTCCTGTTCCTGCAAGCAAGCCATCAAGACCATCTGTCAAATTAACTGCATTGCTTCCAGCTAGCAACATTACGATCACAAGTACCGGATAAAACCAGCCTAATTCAAGCCCAATTGATGTACCAGGGATCGAGACGAATGTATCTAAGTCAATGTATAACAAACCTAAATAGAACAAACCTGCAATCAATAGTTGGCCAACCAATTTTTGTTTTGATGTTAATCCTAAATTATGTTTTCTCGCTACTTTCAAATAATCATCAACGAAACCAACAATCCCGTAACCAATCGTAACGAGCATTAAGAGCAATAATTCAACACTGAACTCATTAAACACGCCACCAATAGCAAGCGATGTAATTAATATAGACAATACAATCACAATACCGCCCATTGTTGGTGTTCCACTTTTCTTCTGATGGGATTTTGGTCCTTCTTCCCGGATACTTTGCCCAAACTTCAAACGTCTTAAAAATGGTATAAATAGCGGTGACAAAATCACTGCAGCCGCAAACGAGAGAAGTAGAACGAATAATAACGTCCATTCTTCCATTACTGATGGCCTCCTTTGACAGCCGGTAAAACATGCTCAAGCGCAAGGCGACGTGATGCTTTCAGCAGTACAACGGTGTCTTGTTTCAAGTATTGATTTAAATGGCTTGCTGCTTCTTCTACCGATGTTGCATGGTATGTACGCAAACAACTGCCGTCTTTTTCTTTAATTGCTTCATAGATCCAACGCCCTTTTTCACCAACAGTGATTACAACCGTAATTGGCCATTTAATTACTTCGGCCACACTTTTATGAAGCGACTCCTCATCAGGTCCCAGCTCATAGATATCTCCTAATACGAGTACTCGTTCTTGATAACCAGGCAGTTCCTTAACTGTTTTAATTGCAGCTTTCATAGAAGTAGGATTTGCATTATAAGCATCGTTAATAAATGTAGATCCATTTGGACCGCTTACTTGTTCAAGACGCATTCCACTAATTTTGATCTTGTTTATCCGTTCTTGAACTTTTGTTTGGCTAATACCTAATTTACGTGCAATCCAAATAGCATAAGCTACGTTTTTGACATTATGTTTGCCAAGTATATGAATGCTCCAGCCTTTTTCACTTCCAAATGAAAACGTATATCCAGAACCTATACTTTTTATTTCAGTTAGCCTGACATCTACATCCTCACTAAAACCAATTTTAACTGGATTCCACTCTTCGTAGTCTGCTAGTAGCATTTCATCCCCATCAACGAGCAGCCATCTTTCTTGTTTAAGTCCAGTGGCAATCTCCATTTTGGCTGCAGCGATTCCTTTACGAGAGCCTAAATGCTCAATATGCGCTTCGCCAATATTAGTGACAACCGCTGAATTAGGCTGGGCAATCTCTGATAATAATGCAATTTCACCAGCATGGTTCATGCCCATTTCAACAACTGCGTATTTGCAGTCTTGTGGCATCGCCAATAAGGTTAAAGGTACACCAATATGGTTGTTTAAATTCCCTAGCGTTTTATGAACAACTTCTTCACCGCCAAGAAGTTCACAGATCATGTCTTTGGTTGTTGTTTTTCCATTCGAACCAGTAATGCCGATAATAAACGGGTTTACTTGATTTCGGTATGTTTTCGCTAATTGCTGTAGAGCTACTAACGTATCGTCAACATAATAGACCTGAAATGAATCGGGCAATTGATCAGGAAGAGTCTCTCCTTTATCCCAAAATGCTGCTATTGCTCCAGCGGCTATCGCTTGATGCAGAAACAGATGCCCATTAAAACGTTCCCCTTTCAACGGAACAAACAATGATTGTTCCGCCTGCTTTCTTGTATCTGTTGATACAGACAAAAACGTGAATGGGGCATTTTCCAAGCGGACCCGTTTGGATACCGCTTCAGCTAAGCTCGAATCAATGCTCATTATACCGCTCCTTCAATGCAGCCCGAGCGACTTCCCGATCATCAAAATGAATCCGCTCTTTGCCTATCTCTTGATATGTTTCATGCCCTTTTCCCGCAATTACAACAATGTCGCCTTTATTCGCTTGACCAATGGCTGTTTTTATCGCCATTTCTCGGTCTTCAATCACAGCAAATTGATCGGCGTCCAGTAAGGTCGTCATATCTGCCAAAATTGCTTTGGGCTCTTCCGTTCGCGGATTATCTGATGTGAAGATTGTTTCATCCGCATATTGTACTGCAATTCTAGCCATTACCGGTCGTTTTGTTGAATCACGGTCACCACCACAACCAACAACGACATGAACTTGGTTCTCAGCAAAGTCTTGCACTGTTTGAAGAACATTTTCAAGGCTATCAGGCGTGTGGCATAGTCAACAATTACCGTAAAATCTTGACCTACATCCACAGCTTCAAAACGCCCAGCAACACCTTTCACTTTTTCCAAGCTCTGTTTCATTTGTGAAAGTGTTAATCCTGACATATAGCCCGCCGTTACCGCCGCCAGTGCATTATAAACGTTAAATAATCCGATTAACTTCAACTCAATTTGAATTGACTCACCAAATGCATCTAACGTAAAGGCCGTTCCAGCAGCTGTCACTTTTACATTCGTCGCCTTAAAGTCTGCGGCTTTTTTAATTCCATAAGTCACTACGTCTGCTGTTGTCATTTGAATTAACCGATCACTTGCAGGATCATCACTATTAATCACTGCAACCTTACCTTCATAGGTGTTGCCCAGCTGTGAGAATAATAAACTTTTCGCATACAAATAATTGTCCATTGTCTCATGATAGTCAATATGGTCAGGTGTTAAATTTGTAAATACAGCGATATTAAAATCACAGCCGCGAACTCGCCCTAAATGCAAGGCATGAGAAGACACTTCCATTAGCGCAGTGTCGACTTTTTTATCCACCATCGCGCGGAAGCGCTGCTGCAAAACAAGGGATTCTGGTGTTGTATTGCGCGTTTCAATCATCTCATCGGCAATTTTTGTATACATTGTTCCAATTAAACCCGTCGTTTGTTCTGCATCTCGAAACAGTTGGTCTAGAATATGCGTAACCGAGGTTTTCCCATTTGTTCCTGTCACACCAATGAGATTTACCTGTTTTGTTGGTTCGCCGTAAAAGCGACTTGCTAGGCGTGCCATTACTCGTTTCGTATCTGAAACCAAAATAACAGGAACTGACACAGAGAGAGGCCGCTCTGCAACGATAGCAACGGCCCCCTTATCGATCGCTTGTTGTGCAAAATCGTGTCCGTCCACAGTATAACCATTGATGCAGAAAAAAAGTGTACCCTGCTCGACAAGGCGAGAATCCATTTCCAAATGGGTAATGTTTATTGTTTCATCTTCACTTTTTAAAGGTTCAGTGCCTCGTAATTCATGAAGCAATTCTTTCAAGATCATTTTATTGCCTCCAAAGTTTCAACAATCCATCGCTTCTCGATGAATGAAAGGATTAAAAACATACGTAATTTATTTTAGTCGCTCTCGCTTGTTTTGTCACCCATATATACACGGATTGTTGAATCTTTTGCTACACGAGCTCCTGGCTCTGGAGCTTGCCTGACCACTGTATCCCCTTCACCAGAGGCACTTAAGTACAATTCATAGTGTGAATCATGGATGTCTCTGCGCGTGCGTCCAATCAAATCCGGAACTTCTACCAAAGGCTCTTCTGGCCAAACAAGCTCTTTTTCAATCTGATCTTCACGCTTCTCAACTCCCATTGCTTCTAAACTATCACCGATAATTTTCCCAGCGATTGGTGCCGAAACAACACTTCCAAACTGAGCTGTTCCTTTTGGATTATCCACAGCAACATAAACAATAATTTCTGGATCATCCATCGGTGCTACACCAATGAAAGAAACGATGTAATTGTTTTCTAGATATCGTCCATCTTTCGCTTTTTGTGCTGTTCCAGTCTTTCCACCAACACGGTAGCCATCGACAAAGGCATTTTTACCTGATCCTTTTGCAACAACATTTTCCATTGCGTAGCGAACTTGCTCGGATGTGTTTGAGGAAATGACTTGCCGTTTCATGACTGGTGCTAATTGTTCGACTACTTCTCCCGTTTCACCGTCAACCCATTCTTTTGCCAAGTGCGGTTCATACAAATACCCTCCATTAACAGCTGCTGCAACTGCCGCAACTTGTTGCAATGGTGTCACTGCAACCCCTTGACCAAACGCAGTTGTCGCTTGCTCTAATGGACCCACACGGTCACGATTAAACAAAATACCCTTCGCTTCTCCTTGAAGATCAATTCCTGTTTTCTCGCCAAACCCAAAGTCTTCAATATAATTAAATAAACGATCTGTACCCAGTCGTTGTCCTAACTCTACGAAACCAGGGTTGCAAGAATTTTGTACAACTTCTAAAAAGGTTTGTGACCCGTGTCCACCCTTTTTCCAACAGTGTAGCTTCGTTCCTGCCACATCAATGTATCCTGGATCATAAAAAGTGTCATTTTCTAAGTCTACAACCTCTTCTTCAAGTGCTGCAGCAAGCGTAATCAGTTTGAAGGTTGATCCTGGCTCATATTGCATCCAAACCGGTTTATTTTGATTGTAGATCTCTGCAGGAACGTCCCGGTAATTTTCTGGATTGAAGTGCGGACGACTGCTCATCGCTAACACTTCTCCAGTTTTAGGATTCATTGCAATCGCAATCGCCCCATCAGGATCGTAATCCGCTTCAGCAATATCTAATTCACGCTCAACAATTGTTTGCACCCTACTATCAATCGTCAATTTTAAATTAAGCCCATTAATTGGCGCTTCGTATTCATCTGCCAAGTTTGGCATCTTCGTCCCTTTTGCTGTCGAGAAAAAAGAAACATGCCCTTGCTCCCCTTTCAACTTCTCATCATAATAATTTTCTAATCCTGTTAAACCTTGATTATCAATCCCTGCAAAACCAAGTACATGTGACAAATAGCTGCCGAACGGATAATGTCGCTTCGAATCCTCTGCGATGTATACACCATTCAAATTTAATGCGCGAACCTCTTGGGCTTTCTCTTGAGTTAATTTCTGTCCTTCTGGACGCAAATAAACACTCGACGAACTTTTAGTTAGAGCTTCATAAGCCTTTTGTCGGTCCATATCTAAAACAGATGCTAACTTCTCTGCACCCTCGGCAGGATCAGTTACTTGACGAGGAAAAACGATAACAGAAGGTGCACTAATGTTTGTCGCAAGCTCGATCCCATTTCGATCAACGATATCGCCTCTCTTAGGTTCAAATGGAATATTTCTGCCCCAAGAATCTTCTGCTTTATCCGTTAGCCATATACCTTGTCCGAACTGAACATAACCAAGCCGAGCAAGAATAATAACAAAAACGGCTAGACCAATAAAAAATGCTAATAGAAGCCGTTTCCTTACAGTCACATTGGATACACGCACGGCTTTCCCCCACTTTCTACATATAACGGTTTTCTTGGTCTAGCCTATGCTTGTTTTACAAATGATAGAACTGCAATCACGACGAGAAAAAACCCTTGCCGCTTTAGTAGCAAGGGTTTCCAGATTCTATTCATCACTTTCGTTTTCATCAGTTTCTTCATCATCTTCAGGTTCATCCTGTTCTTGTTGAACCTCTTGTAATTCACTTCTGGAAACAAATTCAACTGATAAAGCCTCACCTGGCACAACAGGAGTGTCAGGTGGGACACTTTGCTCTCTTAAAAAACCGTTCCCACTATAACTCATTTCCAAGTCTAAAACAGCTCCTATTTTCATTACATCTCGATAGGACCAGCCGGTCATATCAGGTAACGAATAGGACTCACTGTCTGTTTGCACGATGACTCGCTCGCCTTCAAGCAATTTTGTTCCAGGTAAAGGTTGCTGGCTCTCTATCGTGTCGCCATCACCAACGACTGTTAGCTGCTCCTCATTGAGTTCGTTTAACACACGTGCTACTTCCATCCCTGTAATATCTGGCATTTCTAATCCTTTTTGACCGGCTTCAGCAATTAAGTCATCATCACTAGGTTCTAAATCCATATAGGACATACTCCGTTGCATAACCGCATTGAAAATTAACGATACAGGGTCATTGCCGGATTCATCTTCAGCTAAATTCGGCTTCGTAACAGAAACATACAAGACAACCTTCGGATCTTCGTATGGCGCCATTCCTAAAAATGAGTATAAGTATTGGCCATGCCCCTTCAAATACTGGCCATTTTCAACCATTTGAGCCGTTCCTGTTTTTCCGGCTACATCAAGGCCTTGAATATTATATTTACCTCCGGTGCCATGTTCTTCATCAACTACACCTCGTAATAGTTCACGTACTTGTCTCGCTGTATCTTCTGAAATAGGCTCACCAGCTATTTCACTCTCACTTTGAAACATATGGTTTCCATCTTCATCTTGAATTCCTTTTATAATGTAAGGCTTCATCATCACTCCATCGTTAGCAATCGCCATTGCCCCCTGGATCATTTGGATAGGTGTGACTGTTGACGTTTGACCAAAAGAGGTTCTAGCCGCATCTGAACGTCTTCCTTGTTCAACCCGACCAGTATTTTCTTGATCCAAATCAATGCCTGTTTTCTGCGAGAAGCCAAACGCTTCTAAGTAGTTATAAAAAGGTTCAATTCCAATCTGCTCTAGTACAAGCTTCGCCATAAGTACATTTGATGAGCGATGAAACCCTTCTTCATATGTGATCTCGCCCCAGCCAGAACGATTGACATCATGAATGTCTTGGGAATGGGCATCAATTTCATACTTACCAGATTTGAATTTCGCATCATTTTGAAAAACACCTTCTTCAATTGCAGCGGCTACTGTAAACATTTTTAATGTTGATCCTGGTTCCACAGCATCTTGAACAGCAAAATTTAAGTAATTTTCAATTTCACCGTATTCATTTGGGTTAAAGCTTGGCCTATTTGACATCGCTAGAATTTCACCAGTTCGTGGATCTGCCGCAATAGCAGTCATTTTTTCCGGTGCATATTCTTCTTCAACTTGAGACATAGCTTGTTCAAGTGCTGCTTGGATATTTGTATCAAGCGTCGTGGAAACATCTGCACCATTTTCAGGCATTGTTATCCTATCTGAAGCAGCACTAAGTCCTTTACCAAGACTCGTATATTCAATGTGCCCATCTTCAGAACTCAAATATTCGTCCATTCGCCCCTCCAAGCCCATATTGCCAACGCTATTTAGAATACTTTGTTGACCGATAACATGAGAAGCAAATGTTTGTTTCGGATAATACCTGCGGCTCGTTTCTTCGATAACGATTCCTGGAAGCTCTAATTCTTCGATCTGTTCTTTTTCGCTATAGGATAACATACGGGACCCTGCTCCTAGCTCAATTTGATAACGCCCGCTTTCAATCGCATTGGTTAACCGTTCTTCAAGCTCACTTTGTTCCATATCTATAAATGGCGAAAGTTCTTCCGCTGTTTTTCCTGGGTCTTTTACAAATTGGTTTGGTCCCTGATTTTTTGAAAGCACAGCAACAATATTATAAGCAGGCACATCTTCTGCTAAAACACTTCCATGTCTATCTAAAATAGACCCTCTTGAACTATCAATTACTTGAGAGCGACTGTACTTCTCTTCAGCCATAACAGTTAAATCATGACCTTTGACCTCTTTTGTGGCTTGAATATATGTCATTCTGCCAAACAAGACGAACAAAGCTCCCATAAAGAGGAACAAAAGCAAGACAGCTCGTTTATTTGTGACAGCACGTTTAATTTCCATCAGATTTCCTCCCCTTCATCAAAAGAAAAAACTAGTTCACATTGAACTAGTTATGTTCTCCAGCAGGCTTCATCCCTAGGTTCGCTGCTTTACGCATCACATTTTCTGGAGCGCTATGCTCTGCTAATTCTGTTTTTAATCCTTCATTCTGTGAGGCGACTACACTATTCTCTTGTTGCACACTCTGAATCGACACATTTAAGCCATAGAGTGTTGAATAATTATGTACAATAAAGCTTAACATCACAAACAAAATGGCTGCACAAAACCCCGCAATCACTTTTTCCCCAAATGTAATGCGCGCCCTGTAACGTACGACCTGCTTCTCTTTTTTTCGAACGTCGTGCTGCGGATGATGGTTTGGTTGAATTTGTTGACGAGCTCCCATAATCATTCCTCCTTCTACGTTAATCGTTATCCTTTTCAATAATACGCAGCTTCGCTGAGCGTGAACGGTTATTTTCTTCTAACTCCGGGTCACTTGCAATGATTGGCTTTCTAGTAATTAATTTAAATGGTACTTGTTGATCATCAGGAATAATTGGCAATCCTTTAGGCAAATCAGGCAGCTTTGTTTTTTCTTTAAATACTTGCTTACATAATCTGTCTTCTAGAGAATGGAATGTAATTACTGCCATTCTTCCTTCAGGTTGCAACATCTCAAGTCCATCTAAGAGCGCTTCTTCAAACGCACCAAGCTCATCATTAACGGCGATGCGAATTGCTTGAAATGTTCTTTTTGCTGGATGGCCTCCCGTACGTCTTGCAGGAGCAGGAATGGCCTCTTTAATTACGTCAACGAGTTCGCTAGTAGTTCTATTGGCCGTTTTTCGCGACGTGCCTCAATCTTTCTAGCAATTTGCTTTGCAAATTTCTCCTCCCCATAGCGCGAGATAATCGAAAGGAGTTTGGCAAAAGGCCATTCATTAATAACTTCCCTTGCAGTAAGTGCGGCCGTTTGATCCATACGCATATCAAGTGGTGCATCTTGATGGTAACTAAATCCCCGACTAGCTTCATCCAATTGTGGAGAAGATACACCAAGATCAAACAAAATCCCATCCACTTTTGTTATACCTTGATCTTGGAGTGCTGATTTTAGATAGCGGAAATTGCTGCGAATCAACGTGAATTGACCTTGAAAACGTGAAAGTTTTTCTTTTGCGTGCGCTAACGCACTATCATCTTGATCAAATGCATATAAATGACCAGTATCTCCTAACTGTTCCAGAATACGCTCTGAGTGACCAGCACCTCCAAGCGTGCAATCGACATAAACACCGTCTGCTTTTATATGCAAACCTTTGACAGACTCTTCTTTCAACACAGTTGTATGTAAAAACATATAGCACCTAATTTCTTTCTTCTTTAGAGATCAAAATCAACTAAGTTCTCTGCGATATCCGCAAACGACTCTTCAGATTCTGATACATAGTCTTCCCAAAGTGATTTGCTCCATACTTCCATCCGATTTGACACACCGATAATGACACACTCTTTCTCTAGCTGTGCATAATCACGTAGCGGTGTGGGAACGTTCATTCTCCCTTGCTTATCCAATTCACATTCTGATGCTCCAGAAAAGAAGAAGCGGGTAAATGCACGTGCATCTTTTTTCGTAAATGGAAGCTCTTTTAATTGCCCCTCCAATTTGTCCCACTCTTCTTTTGGGTAGACAAATAAGCAGCGATCAAGGCCACGGGTAAGCACAAATGGGGTTCCGAGATGGTCACGAAATTTAGCAGGAACAATCATTCGCCTTTATCATCAATCGAATGCCGATACTCTCCTAAAAACATC
>BAXC01000111.1 GCA_001310375.1 Bacillus sp. JCM 19041
ATTTTCAAAATCCATCATTTTTGTTCCTTTATGTTCAGCTTCGATTTCTGGAAACTTTTCATGAAGATCCCATAAAATTTTTGATGCTTCTTCCGCACTGCCCCCATAAAAGGAAGTTCTGAAACTCCTGTGAGCGGAAAACGTGCTGGCGTATAACCATGCAAAGCAAGGGACATATCGGCAATCCCATTCACAACAAGGTCATATTGCGTATTGGAAGCACCTAACGCATTTCCAGTGTACATCGTGCCTGTCACACGCCCTTCTGTCGCTGTTTCTAGATCCTCAAGAAAAGGGATAATCACAGTTGTATGCTGAGGATGAGGACCGGGCATAAACGATGAGAACGTTAAATTAATACGCTGCTCTTCCGTTGTTGCATCAGAAACGAGTTGGCATCCACTAGAAGTCAAGATAGCTGCAAAACCACCAACCAAAAGAAACCGCTTCCATTTCATGGATTTAAAAAACATACTCTAGCCTCCCTTAATTCTTATTTTGACGTAAGCATATCCCCATACAAGAACAATGAAAACGATTACGTTCTTTCATGTGCAACATCGTAGTATTATTTAGCCATTACGCTATCTCCCAGTAACTCGGACATCGACTACAGCTGAACGACCGTTGTTCACCACATTAACAGCTTCTGCAAGCACTTCTGTTAGCACATTAGGATCAGATACCGTAACGGCATACGCTCCACCAGCTGCCTCTGCAACTTTTGCTAAATCGGATGAAGGCGTAAAATACGTAAAAAACTCATCTGACTGCTTCGCAATTCCATTCGGATGAACACCTAAGGTAGAGAACTTCGGTGCATTCCATTGTTCGTTATTAAAAATAACCGTTAAAAATGGCACTTCATATTTTCGTGACATCCAGTGGACAGGTGTTGGGTTACTAAACACGTACGATCCATCCCCCGTTAAACTAACAATTAATTTATCTTTACTTGCGAGTTTGGCTCCAAAGGCAGCACCACCGTTCCACCCAAGAGAACTTGCCCCCATGCTAAAGTACGTGCCTGGTTTCGAGCGTGGCAGATGCTTGTTCACTGTCGCGAAATTCGTGATCGCTTCACTCATAATGACTGCATCCTCATCTAGCACATCTCGTAAACTTGCACATACTTGTTCTGGCGTAATTCGACTTCATCAGTTGCTCGTTCTAATCTGAGCCTGTTGACTTGCAACTGATTATGATAACTTTCAACGCTCTTCCATCGCTCTGATACATCCAAAGATTCTCTCTGATCAAACGCCCTATTTACCTGTTTTAAAAAAGTAAGACTATCAATTTGAAAGAATCCATCAGATGGAATATACCAAAGTGGAGCCTTCTCTTTTAGTGGATCAACATCAATGTAATAAATCTTAGCATTCTCTTGCTGTGGACGATTCGTTAGCGGAATCCATGGGACATCGCTATCAATGACGAGAATGAGATCAGCATTTGCGAGCATTGGATCTTGTTTTGCTTCATTCCATACATAACCAACATGCATCGAGTGATTAGACGGAAAGTTCATATAACTTGGCGCAGATTCCAATACGGCAATAGCTAATCGCTCACTTAGTTGAATCAACTCGTCAACAGCCTGATGATTCCTGCCTAAGTATGTTGTTACAATAAGTGGGTGCTTTGCTTCGGTAAGCGCTTGGATAATCTCTGCTAGATCTTCACCTGCCATTGCTGCATGTCGCACGGGACGCCACTTCTTTTGATCAATTGAAACAGGTGTTACCTCCTCTTCTAGTACCTCGCGAGCAGCTGTTACATACACCGGTCCTTTTGGATCGCTTTCGGCTAATTGCACCGAACGTTGAATGAGCTGTCTAACATTCTTGCCTGTCCGAATTTCATTTGTATACTTCATGTACTCTCTGACAATCCCTCGTTGGTCAGAAACGTCTTGAAGCCAGTGAATGTATTCATTCCGACTTCCAATTAGCTCACCTTCCTGGGTAATCGGTGACATTCCTGCAAAGATGAACACCGGAATACGCCCTCTGGCAGCGTTATGCACAGCGCCTCCTAAGTTTTGTGTGCCACAATCAACATGAACAATAACGGCTTGTGGTTTCCCCGTCACTTGCGCATAACCATGTGCTGCACTTAATGCAACCATCTCATGTTGACACATAATCACTTCAGGTATATCTGTCCGTCCTTGTTGCTTAAAGGCAGACAAACTTTCAATAATAGCTGGATGATCACTGCCTAAGTTTACAAACAGATAACGTACACCCATTTGTGCAAAGGATTCAATCATCTCATCGGCTGCAGTATATGTCTTAGTGGCAACCGTTCCTACGTTCGTATTTGTCACGATAAAACCCCTTTCATTCAAAATAATACAGCTACGATGTTCGAGTGGCGTATAATCTTTCTTTATATAAAAGCTTAGTGAAACAGAATTATGATGTAAAGGCTTTCTTCCCGCATAGAAGAACGATTAAATTACAAGTTTTTCGCATATCGCAACAATTTGGCCGTTTCAGTTAACGAAGAAAAACGATCTCTCTGATAAACGTATGAAATGCTGTCCTTTTGACAACCGCATTCCCCCCGACGGTACACAAGGTTAATGACATAAAAAAAGGAGGCTGGGACATCACTAAAAATAGTATTTGAAAAGACGAATCATCTAAACTATGCTGAGTAGCACCGCTACAGGAGAATCCTTCGCTTTCCGGGGGCAAGGCCTCAGCCTCCTCCGTGGAAAACCGCCACTCCAGAGTCTTCAGACACGTGCTGGTCCCCCAGGAGTCTTCGAATTCTCCTTCCGCTCATTTTCATATAAAACAAACGACGAACGTTCCTATTTTCAGGAATGCTCGTCATTTTGGTCTGTCTATCTACTTTTGTCCCAGTCACTAATCAAACGTTTAATTAACACCGCGTTTTTTCACTCTCCCACCAAAACAACTCGAATAAACATAGGCGAGTTCTTCAATAAGATTCAGATTCCAATCCGTTCGTCGATTATCGTGAATCTCTAAACAAAACTGTGTTTTTATTGGCCAATACGTTATTTCTAAAACTCCTTTATCATTCAGCTTTTTAAAATGCCAATGATAAGACCTTTTTTTGTGCTGAGTATCATTCGTTCTTGGATAAAAGGTTAAATGTACTGGCTATCTGCTCCACTTTTTTACAAACTAGCTCTTGATCAAGGAATTTCATTTTGTCTAAGTCCGATTCAATTAAATCATAGGCAAGCAAGACCACCACCTCCTTAACGATACAGTGAAATTTATCCTTCCTAATATTCGACAAAAGTCACTTTTTACCTTGTTAGATATTTTACAGAAATTACTTTATCGTCAATTTCATTTTGATATAATAAAAGAAAAAAAGGTTTGATACATTTGGACAAAGTCTTTGTAATAGGCGATATTCACGGTTGCTATAATGAATTAGTTGAACTACTTCAATATTGGAATAAAGAGAATGAACAACTCGTTTTTTTAGGTGATTACATCGACCGTGGACAGGATTCTTTAGCAGTCGTCCAATTAGTCCAATCACTCGTCCACAGCGGAAATGCTATCGCTTTAAAGGGCAATCATGAAGATATGTTCATTGATTGGCTTGAAGAAAGAAATGCAGAACGTTTTCTCCGTAACGGAGGTTCCGAAACCATTCGTTCCTTTCTTGGAACAACAAAAGAACGAGATACACGCAGAGCAATAATGGAAGCGTTTTCAGATGAGGTTTTTTTCTTGGCTGGTCTTCCTCTCTATCACGAGTGGGGTGATTTTCTATTTGTTCATGCTGGCGTTGATTTAACTCTACATGATTGGAAAAAAAGCACAATAAAAGACCTGCTATGGATTCGCGATCCTTTTCACATAGGTGAAAATCAGACAGGCAAACGGATCATTTTTGGTCATACACCTGTACAAATGCTCCACCCGGATGATTGCGCGGAACCATGGACCTCACCATGTGGCACAAAGATTGGAATTGATGGCGGCCTTGTGTTTGGCGGTAAGCTGCATGGAGTAAAGATTGATTCAGCCAACAAATTTGAATGGTATCACGTTCAGCACAAGTCTAAAGGTCATTAGACTCGCTCAGCAATAAGAGTTTCGAGCCTCTCGAAACTCTTATTTGTTTATCCAGAAAATGCAGCAACAAAAATCGTTTCCTGCTGTTCTGCTTCGATTGAGCTACTTTATACCTGTTTTTATTGTCAATTAAGTTCGATACCTAATAGAAAAGTGAGTATGAAACATTTGGTAAATACCTGTTTCTCTCCTCTTTCGTTACATGTATGTTACACTGTTGTAAACAGATTGACATGTAAAATCCTTTCATCACCAACTCTTCACATTTATGCAAACTTCCCCAGCGTTCCCCTCTATTCTTTTGCATTCTCACACATTATGATACAAACTATGAAAACATTTTACACATTACTCACTACTATTTTGTTGTCCGTCACTCTAGCCTTTGGTGCTTCGACTCAAGCCGAAGCTGCATCAACTCATACCGTTTCATCGGGAGATACAATGTGGAAAATAGCTGTTCGCTATCAAGTTGGTGTTACAGAAATTATTGATGCCAATCCGCAATTGTCTAACCCAAATCTGATTTACCCTGGCCAAACGCTTAACATTCCTGGTCAAAGTACGAATAATCGTTCAATGGAACAACAAGTTGTCTCTCTTGTGAACGAAGAGCGTGCAAAACACGGTTTACAGCCACTAAAAGAAAACTGGGAGTTATCCCGTGTTGCTCGCTTCAAATCAGAAGATATGAGTGATCGAAACTATTTCAGCCACACGTCTCCTACATACGGTAGCCCGCACCAAATGATACGTGATTTTGGCCTTACTTACCGCGCTTCAGGAGAAAACATCGCAGCTGGACAAACAAGCGCACAGTCCGTGTTTAATTCTTGGATGAATAGCTCTGGTCACCGCCAGAACATCCTTTCCTCGAACTATACCGAAATAGGCGTTGGATACGCAGACGGTGGTTCATATGGTCACTATTGGACACAAATGTTTATTAGCAAATAAGAGAAAAGAGTCAACTTAAAAGCCCACAAAAGTTTAAAAAAGAACTTCGAGTAATATTGAAATTACTCGAAGCTCTTTTTTTATGTTATGTTAACAGCCTTGAATGGCGATCTTTATGAAGCATCAATTAGGTCGTTCACTTACCATATTTACTTTTCACTTCGTCAGCTTAAAAAGGCAACTCATCGACTCGATAAGTATACCCACTTAACGACTGAAGTATAGCAGATGTTTACCACATGAGACATGTTTGCATATTCGACCTCATCACAGTAAATAGTAAGCATGAAGAAGTACCTTATTTTATCAAAGCTTCTACAATCAAAGATGGAGGTGAACCCTTGTAGAGGGAAGCCCATTGGACTTTAATGCAATTATTAATTTACTTGGTGTAGCCGTACTCATTGCCTTAACTGCTTTTTTTGTTGCGTCTGAATTTGCGATTGTCAAAGTGCGCAGTACCCAGTTAGAACCGCATATTGAAAGTGGCAGCAAGAGAGCGCTCGCAGCGAAACGGGTAGTTAGTCATTTAGACGAATATTTATCTGCCTGCCAACTTGGTATTACAATTACAGCACTTGGTATCGGACGTTTAGCAGAGCCTACTTTCGAACGGATGCTTCATCCAATTCTTGGTGATCTTGCCATTAGTGCTACACTTGTAACAACATTATCGATTGCTATTTCCTTTGCATTTGCAACCTTTTTACATGTCGTTATTGGAGAGCTTGCTCCTAAGACAATTGCTATCCAGCGTGCTGAACAAGTTACACTCCTGCTTGCTCGTCCCCTTGTCTGGTTCTATCGTTTGCTTTTCCCATTTATTTGGGTTTTGAACGGATCGGCACGCATTCTCGTCAAATCACTTGGGTTTAAAGCAATGAATGAACATGAAGTGACGCATAGCGAAGAGGAATTGCGCCTGATCCTTTCTGACAGCTATAAAGGTGGCGAAATCAATCAGTCTGAATACAATTACGTGAGCAAGATTTTTGATTTTGATGAGAGGCTTGGCAAAGAAATTATGGTGCCCAGACCAGAGATGAAAACCATATCAATTGATGACCACCCTGAAGATATTTTAATCCAATTAAAAGAAGAAAAATATACAAGGTACCCCGTAATCGAAGGTGATAAAGATCATATTGTTGGTGTTTTAAATGTACGCGAATTATTAGCCCAACTTGCTTATTCTCCTAATGAGCCTGTAGATCTTGATCCATTGATCCGACCGGTTATTAATGTCATTGAATCGGTTCCCATTCGCGATATTTTGCTTGAGATGCAAAAAAAACGCAACCACATGGCCATTTTATTTGATGAATATGGTGGAACGGCTGGACTTATCACAATGGAAGATATTGTCGAGGAGATAGTTGGTGAAATCCATGATGAATTTGATACAAAGGAAGAACCCCTCATTCAAGAAGTAGGCACTCGGTCCTACCATTTACATGGACAAACGTCTCTTTCGCACGTGAATAACTTGCTTGGTATTGATATTGAAGAGGACGATGCGGAAACGATTGGGGGTTGGATGCTAACACAACAGTATAATTTAGTCGCAGGTGGAGAATTAGAACACGCTGGTTTCACATTCCGTGTGCTTGATTTCGAAGGACACCAAATTCATACAGTCCACGTTTTCCCTACAGAGTAATACTCGAATAAGGACGTAATCCTTCGGGCATCGTATGAATGAGGTGATTCTATTGATGCGAAAACTTTTGATCATCATCGCACTTATTTTTGGGGTGGGGCAGCTGTTTACAAACGCTGCTTATGCAATCGCTCCGGTTGAAGTATTTGATTTACAAAAAGAGAAAGTAACCGAATCGGTTCCATCTTCCGCCACAATTGAGAAAGAAGCAAAAAAACTTATAAAAAGTGTTGATTCCCTTGTAACGAAAATAGACCCTATTCCTAAAACCGGCTATATGATTAAAGTACCCTTTTCATCTCCTACGCCCGTCCATAATCAGTGGGTAGAAACAGAATTGGACCAAGCCATTTTTATCTTTCCCGTGGATGAAAAACCATATGTAATGTTAGTGAATGAACAAGAGCAGGCTATCTTTCTTTATTTTAGCGCTGATTCACAATCATTATTTAACGCTTTAAAATTTGACCCCTTCAACTAACGAGCATCAACCTCTCCCGGTTTAGATGCTCGTGTATTTTAGGCTTAATTCTTATTTTTTTGATTATTAGGTGTTTAATAATTCATAAATTATTTTTCAACATATATTGCTAATGTAAGTTCAACTTACAACACCGCCCATATCTTCAGAAAAGGCGTGGACTAAATAAGGTGCCTGAAAACCAGTGGCTTTCCCCTTTCCAACAGATGCTCTGGGTGGATCGCCCTTTGTTTAGGCCATATCCTTTCCCGTTTCTGTGTACACCAAAGCTAGAATTCTAGCAAGCATCACCACCAGTATATAAATAAGGAAAGAACCTCCGAGTCTTGTAAGGCTACGCAGCTTTGCGTAGCTCTTTTTTTATGCGTTTTTGTTTTTAACGCATCTCCTTCTCTTTTCTTGATAAAAGAAAGCGGTGATTTGATGTACCAACTTATTCAACACGCTCTCTTTGACTCACTTTTAGGCAATTGGAATACTTTGTTTATATCCTTGCTCATATTTATTTCATTGGATTTTATAACGAGTATCGTACGAGCGATTTACGAAAAACAGATGTCGCACCGTTTTGTCTTAGACATATTTTGGCGAAAATGTTCAATCTTCTTCATTATTTTAATGGCACACGTCCTTGACCAATTACTTATTGCTGATGGAGTCTTACTATTCCATACTTCATTTCAAACTCTTGTTATGTGGTCCTACTTGGTTTACGAAGCGATCTCTATATTAGACAATCTACATGCGATGGGCGTTTACGTACCGGCACCAATCATAAAAACAATTGCGCTGCTGCAACGACGAAATGACTAAACATCAAAGGAAAAACCTCCTGATCTCTCTCTATCCTCATTAAACCCATCACCCAAGTGATCGCTAGATATGATGTATAATAATCAAGACACTGACTCTAGAAAGGAATGATAGCGATGACCTTTATTCGTCAAGACTTTAATGATGCCGCCAAACAAATACCAATACAAAACGGCATCAAAGCAAATGTACTTGCCGCCAGGCTGACCGCACTCTCTCAAATTGGACGCACGTCAGAAGGTGGTGTGACTCGATTTGTTTACACAGATGAAGAGAAGCAGGCAAAAAAGCTCTTGCATAAATGGGGGAGTCGCATTGGTCTTACGATGCGTGAAGACGCAGCGGGAAACCTCATCGGCCGTTTAGAAGGAAGCGATCCGAACTTAGCTGCTGTTGCAACGGGATCTCATATTGATACAGTCGCAAACGGGGGCGCTTTTGACGGAGCACTTGGCGCACTTGCTTCACTAAGTGCTATTGAAGCAATCATTGAAGAAGGTGAGACTTACCCTCGTTCGCTTGAATGGCTAGTTTTCGCAAACGAAGAAGGTTCTCGGTTTCCGACAGGAATCTTCGGCTCACAGGTTATGATGGGTGAGTTCACCGAAAAAGATGTTCAGCGTTACAAAGATACAAATGGCATAACACTCGCAAGCGCTATGACCGAAGCAGGCTATCCCCCCAGTAACATAGCGGATGCACAACGCTCAAAAGAGGACTTTTATGCTTTTATAGAACTTCATATTGAACAAGGAAAGCAATTAGAAGATGCCAACATTCCAATCGGCATCGTAAGCGGGATCGCAGGTCCTCTCTGGTTACGCGGGACATTTACAGGAGAAAGCGATCATGCTGGAAATACGCCAATGACAATGCGCAAAGATGCAAGTATTGCAGGTGCAGAGTGGATCATCGGCATCGAAAAACTTCCCCACTCTTTCACCAAAACTGCCGTCGCCACAGTTGGTGCACAAGAAGTATATCCGAATACGCCTAACGTCATTACTGGGAAATCGGTACTGACTGTCGATATCCGTGATATCCATGTGGAAACTCGGGACCAACTTGTTGATGCGATCATCAATCTAGGGACAGACATCGCATCTAGTCGGGGACTTACATTCACTTATGATTTCTTAACGGCAATTGACCCAGTTCCAGTAACCGAACCCATGCAAACTCTTCTTAAAGAAAGTGCATCAAAGCTCGGACTCGCTTCGATGACATTGCCTAGCGGCGCTGGCCACGATGCCATGATCATCGGACGTCATATAGAAAATACTGGCATGATTTTTGTACCAAGTGTTGGTGGAACAAGCCATTCACCAGAAGAATTCACTTCCATTGATGACTGCGTAAGTGGAACTGCCGTGCTAAAAGAAGCACTTGTTCAATTGCTTCAAGAAGATCGATAGTGCTCTGACAGAGATCAAAAGCGAAGTCAACCAAAAAGTAGACTTCGCTTTTTTTCTATTAACTTTGTTCACTTAACGTCTTAATGAAAGCTCTATTTATTTATTGTCTAGCCTAATTCTTCGATAAACCTTTTGAACGCATCTTCGTTTTTATAGACACCTGCGTCCTTCAGTCCTTTTATGAATAGGTTTGCTGTTTCTTTTTGGATGACCGCATCTACCTTTGCTTCATTCAATGACAACCCATACGTTTGTTTCACATTTTGTGCCCACTTCTGATGAATTGGATCTACACTTTTCGTGTAACCAAGCAAATATCGCCTTACAACGGCAAGCTCTCCTTTTAGACGAGGCGGCAAAATAGCCAAGCCCATCGCTTCAATGAGACCAATATTTTCTTTTTTAATTGGATGAACATCTTGGTGTGGATGGAAAATACCTAGTGGATGTTGTGTTGATGTTCGGTTGTTCCGTAATATCAGATCCATTTCAAATAAATGATCACGCCGCCGAGCGACTGGTGTAATTGTATTATGGCGCTCCTGCCCTGTATAAGCGATTATTGATGCTGCTTCATCTGAATACATCGTCCATTTTTGTAATACTTCATTTGCTGCATCAGCAATTTCAAATCTATCTTTCCCTCTGAGACGAATAACAGACAGTGGCCAGTTAAGGACTGAACAGTTATATTTTTAAATTTGGTCAGCGGAACAGTTAAAACTTCGTTCGCTTTTGCCATCGGAAATTCGTATCGACCAGCTTGATAATGATCATGGGTTAAAATTGAACCTCCAACAATAGGTAGATCAGCATTTGATCCAATAAAATAATGGGGAAATTGCTCCGTGAATGCGAGCAACCTATTAAATGTTGACTTGTTTATTTGCATTGGACGATGGCTGTCAGAAAAAACAATGCTATGCTCGTTGTAATACAAATAAGGTGAATATTGGAAGTACCAGTCTTCCTCTTCTAAATGGATATGGATAACACGGTGGTTCGCTCGACCAGGATAACCGATCCGTCCTTCATATCCTTCATTTTCAATACAAAGCATACAAGCCGGGTAAGAACCTTGTTGAATTTGATTTCGTTCTCGCTTAATTTCTTCTGGGTCTTTTTCTGGCTTTGACAAGTTAATAGATAAATCAATTGTTCCATACGGAGTTGTTTCGTTAAAATGAACATTTTTTTTAATTCGATTGGTTTGTATATACTGACTGTTTCTACTTAATTCATAAAAATAAGAAGTTGCTTCTTCTGGTAAATGTTCATACCGTCTTGCAAATTCTGCCTCAATAGCTGATGGATGAGGCAGAAAACAATTCATTACATTTGAGGCAAGTTGATCTCGATTATTTAAATGTCCATCAATGATATTGCACTTAACTGCATAAGCAATTAAGGAGTCTAATGCGTCGGCAATCGTACATCTTTGTAAATGAGAATGCATATGTGGAAATGCATCCACTTTCATTAAGCTCATCACTCGATTTCGCACATAAACTCGATCTCTAGCATGAAGCATCTGAGCATCTATTGCCGCTTGGATAAGCGTTTCAATCAATTCTCCTATTAATCGATTATCTATTTTTTGATCATTGTTTTTTTGTTGCATACGTATGCACCATCTCCAATCGTTACCTGGTAAAGGGATGCATCATAACCAATCACTTCTTTATACACTTTTTTTGTATTCTCGATAAAAGCAACAACGTCTTCATTTTTTACTATGGCAATCGCACAACCTCCAAATCCAGCCCCAGTCATTCTTGCTCCTAAAACTCCTTGTTGTTTCCAAGCGGTATGGACAATTGTATCGAGTTCAACCCCTGTCACCTCATACTCGTGTTCAAGTGATAAATGGGATTCATTCATTAATTGACCAAAACCAGAAAGGTCGCCACTTGCTAATCTCTTTACAGCTTCAGCAGTACGTGCATGTTCATAAATCACATGCTTTGCCCGCTTACGCTGAATTGGATCTCCAATTAAATGTTTACTAGCCTCAAACTGCTTTGGTGTTAGTTGGCACAAATAAGAGACATTGCTTTCTTTATTCAACTGTTTTAGCGCTGCTTCACATTGCTTTCGGCGCTCATTATAACTTGAACTCACTAACGTGCGCTTTTTATTCGTATTCATAATGATAAAGCTATATCCATCAAGCATTAAGGGGGCATACTCGTACTCCAATGATTCGCAATTCAAACGAATTGCATGATTTGCTTTCCCCATTCCAACGGCAAATTGGTCCATTATGCCACTACTAATGCCGAGGAACTCATTCTCGACCTGTTGACCGATTAACACAAGATCTTTGCGCTCCACATCTAAGTTAAACAAAGATGAAAGAAGCACACCTGTGGCGAGCTCAATCGATGCTGAAGAAGAAAGACCTGCTCCATTTGGAATATCGCCATAAAATAAAATATCCACTCCTCCAGGGAGGATATGCCCGGCTTCATGTAAATAACGGAACATTCCTTTAGGATAATTAGCCCAGCCATCCTCTTGCTTATAATCCAGATCATCAACACGAAATGTGATCAACCCATCCTCTGGAAAATTAAGCGAAGAAACACGAATTAAACCATCTTCTCTCTTTGAACCAAGTGCATATGTACCAAACGAAATAGCCGCTGGCAAAACGTTACCGCCGTTGTAATCCGTATGCTCACCAATGATATTCATTCTTCCAGGAGCAAACGCACACACTGGATCTGCATCCGTGTTGAATAACAACTTATATGATCCATATAGATTTTCTGTCATCGTTTCACCTCGCCTTATTTCTGTACTTGATCAACAACTACAAGCCAACCATAGGCTCAAGTGTTGCCTGGTGCACCTTTTTTCCTTCAAGAGTCACTTTATCTTCATTGAATCGAACATGTTTCTGCTTCTCACTGAAGTTCATCACAAAAGTGTACGCTTGTTCTCCATTCGATCTTGTCTGTATGCTCACTCCCTCTGGAATCACAGCCGCCGAAGAATTCAAACTTAGTTTTTGGCAAAGCTGTTGATAGAAAGCATCATAAAAGGATTGTTCATTCCAGGCAGCCATGTAATAGGCTTCTCCTTTACCGTATACATTCTTAGTGACAGCAGGTAAAGTCCCATCAATTCCTTGCTCAAAAACAGCTATACTTTCAGCTCCATCTAAATGGATTCGCTCGACAAAGGAATGGGCTTTGAATGATTGATTTTCCCAGGAGAAAGGTACGGTCTCGTCTTTGTACAACGCATCAATCTCCTCTGACCAAATGCCTAATACCCGCTTAAGCGGTCCAGGGAATCCACCAAGAAAACAAAGATCGCTCTCATTTACAACTCCACTCCAATAAGTAGAGACAAAGATGCCTCCATCTTCGACAAAACGGGTAATCTGCTCAGCCACACCTGGCTTTAGCATATAAAGCATTGGACCGATGACAAGCTTATACTTCGAAAAATCCGCATCCATTCCGATGATATCCACTGCAATTCCTTGCTTCCAAAAGCTCTTATAATGGCTTTGCGCTTGGGCTGCGTAGCCTTTATCACTATTATTTGTTGCTTGAGCATCATCAATAGCCCACTGGTTCTCCCAATCATAAATAACTGCTACATCAGCATGCATCGTGGCCCCAGCAACCGGAGCCAGCTTCTCAAGTGTTTCCCCTAGCTTAGAAACTTCTTTAAAGACTCTCGTATGTTCGTGTCCTGCATGGTCAACAACTGCACCATGAAATTTTTCAGACGACCCTCTGCTTTTACGCCATTGGAAATAAAGAATTGCATCCGCCCCATGGGCAACTGCTTGTAACGATGATAGTTCATGCATACCTGGTTGTTTTGGCCGGTTAATGTCTTGCCAGTTGACTAGACTTGGTGTGCTTTCCATTAATAAAAATGGTTGACCGCCTTTCATCGACCGGTAGACATCATGAACGAAGCCAACTTCAACTGCTAAATCTACGTTTGATTTAAAATCATTATGCCAAGCTGGATAACTATCCCAGCTAATGACATCCACTTCACTGGCAAACTTTTGATAATCAAGACCTAAAAAGGGGCGCATATGTGGGTAATTGCCCATAAAGTTTGTTGTCACTTTTATCTCTGGCGTTATTTCCCTAATTGGTTCAATTTCGTTGCGATAAAAATCAATTGTCTGGTCGGTGACAAAACGTTTCCAATCTAAGTTATGAGCATGAACAAACGATTCACCATGTGGTGCAGGCGATTCAATCTCATCCCATTCTGAAAAACGATGGCTCCAGAAACCAGTCCACCATGCCTGATTCAATTCCTCTATAGAATGATGGTAGCGTTTCTTCAACCATAAACGAAAGGCCTCCTGGCAATAATCACAATGGCACTCTCCACCGTACTCATTAGAAATATGCCACATCTTAAGAGCTGGGTGGTCTTTATAACGTTCTGCTAATTTCCGGTTCATTTCCTTCACTTTTCTACGATAAACGGGCGATGTAAAACAATGATTATGTCGTTGTCCATGCAAATTCCGCTTTCTATTTGATTCTACACGGAGTACTTCTGGATATGCTTTCGAAAGCCAAGCCGGTCTCGCTCCGCTTGGTGTAGCTAAAATAGCATTGTAATCTTTTTCCGCTAACCGGTTCATAATGTCATCAAGCCATTCAAACGTATAAACGCCTTCTTGAGGTTCAATTGCACTCCATCCAAAGATATTGATCGAAAACGTGTTACAGTTCGCAAGCGGCATCAAGCGAAAATCCTCATGAATAATTTCTGGCATATGTAACCATTGATCGGGGTTATAATCGCCCCCATGCAATATGCCTTCTACAGATGGGTGAATATGATCATACTTCATCCTTTGACACTCCTTTAGTTCGTTTGTTCTGGATTTACAAGATGGAAAACATTAAGTGAAGGTAGTGCTTCTCCGTTAAAATCAAACATGGCTTGATTGTCCCACGCGTTCCCAACGTTTCCAGCTGTTTTAATATACTGCATCCCTTGCTCCGTTGCCCAGGAGGCTCCAGTCACTGGAATCCAAAGTGGTTCCCAGTAGTAGGATCCCCCTCCATTTGCCTTGTGAACGACTTCCATTAAATCGCGTAAATAAGTAGCTTGCCCTTGCGGAGTCGCCGGGTATCCGACTAGTTCTGCTGATTCACTTGAGAAAATATTTTCTAATGTATCTCCATTGTCCGTCGTAAATCCATAAGCAGTTTCCACGACGATCGATTCTTTGTTGTGCTCAAGAGTCATATAGTCCATCACTGCTCTTAACTTACTGAAATCACCATCCAATATGGATAATAAGACAGACCCATCACATCGAATTCGACTCCCTTA
>BAXC01000112.1 GCA_001310375.1 Bacillus sp. JCM 19041
TACCACGCATAGGTGATAGGTAATGGAACTTTATCGCTTTTTTACCGACTCTTCTAAAGCTAGGTAAAGAAGCCCCAAAGCTGCTGCGGAAATGGCTAGTTTCCAGCGGCTTTTTTTGCTGCTGAATTTGATGCAGAAACAGAAGAGCTTATTGGACAAGCTCTCATTAATAAGTAAAAAAACAACCAAATCGATATCGACTTGGTTGTTTTAACTGAAAGTGCTCCATTTGATATATAAAACTCAAGCTTTTCTTCCTTGTACTTCTCTACCATTCATAATCTCCATTTTCGATTGCTTGGATAAGGTGGTTATCTCCTTCGATCGTGTAATGATCCGAATTATTGATGCTAATACCTTCTTCATACACAAAAAGTAGATACCTAGACTCTGATGTAACCGTATTAATTGTATAAGTATACTCAGGCGGTGGTGCGTCAGTCGCTTTTATTTCAGTTGGAGCTGCTTCATCTAATAGTTGTTGAATAACCTCTGGATTTTCTAATGTGACATGTCTTTCAATGTCTGCATTCCCTTGTGGTGAAGTATGATGTGTGATCGTGAGTTCCTGGATTTCTCCTATTTTTTCCTGTAAGTCCGTCATTTCATTTCCAATGGTTGATGTTGAAGGTGAATTGATATAAATAATAAGTGCAGCCGCAAGAAGAAAAATGGGGACTCCAATTACAATCATCTTTTTTTTCAAAAGAAAATCTCCCTTCAGTCATTTGGTAGCTCTCATCTTACCATGATTGAAGTGTCAAAAAATCCTACCTTCGTAGCTGTTTTGGCGGTGAAGAATCAGCTTGATCGTTCTAAATGGTAATTAGGTGTCACCTATTAGATATGATAGAGTGATGATAAATCTTTAATCGATTAGGTGGTTGTTCATGGATGGAATCAGATTAGGGCTGTGGATTTTCTTTCTCATTATGATGGTTGCTGTTATGTTTGGTCTTGTAAGAATAATCGTTGCCACGTATTTTGATGACTTCTATCAGAACGTGTATCAAAAATCGTACAACCTCGCAAAGAGAGTTTTTGGTCGGTCGAAGTAAAGGATCGTATATCAAATTTATAACACTTGAGCGGAAATCGATTTGATGTGCAAAAAGTCATTGATGCGATTGATCAAATCAAGGAATCCAACCAACGGGGTTCCGAAAACATTGAGACCTTGCGGGCAAACATCCAGAATGTCCAAATCTTGCTTTATTGACAATAGTCAACGAACAGAATAAACTAAAAGCAATTAGATCATACTAAAAAAGCCTATATTGCAGTGGCAGCCACCACTATAATATAGGCGAAAACAGATTAGTCAACCCAAAGGTTGGCGCATTATAATGGTTTTAGCCCTTACAAATAGCCCTTATTTGAGTTCCTATGCTCGGGGCTATTTGTCATTTTTTAGAAACAACATTAAAGTAATCAACCCAATGATAAACATTGCTGTGGCAGATGCTACGTTGACTACTATATTCATTGCTTCGTACATTGACAAGGCAAACACCTCCTTTCTTACAAGGAGTGTCGCCGCCCTTCGAGCCGTCTGTTTATACTTGCAATGATTATATCACAATCGATTAATTAATTTGTCTAAACGAGTACATATGTTCCTAAATCGCAGGAACTTTTTCTTATTTAGCGGCTTATCTGTCAGTTCCTCCTATTTTAGTTAGTTAGCGAATATAGGGGGAGATGTAAGAAAATAAACCAGAATGCATCTGTTTTCGCTGAGTACACATATAGAGTGTGTGTTGAAAATGGAATGAGCATTGTCTAACGAAAATTTTCTTGCTAGTCCGACCCTGATTTCGGTACAATCGAATTCGGGGTCTTTTATATAGAACCTTTTTCCCATCATGTTCTCCCCGGAAAAAACGAAAAATAGTCTTCGTTTCATATACAGTACGTAAACAATCTATAAGAGTAAAACCGATAAATGAAAGGATAAATATGAAAATGACCGATAATTTTTGGCGTGAGTTACCACGACCTTTTTTTATACTAGCACCAATGGAAGACGTGACAGACGTTGTATTTCGTCATGTCGTGAGCGCGGCAGCGAGACCGGATGTGTTTTTTACAGAGTTTACAAACTCTGAAAGTTACTGTCACCCAGATGGGAAACAAAGTGTACGTGGACGGTTAACCTTTACAGAGGATGAGCAACCGATTGTCGCGCATATATGGGGCGATAAGCCCGAGCTCTATAGGAAAATGAGTATTGGTATGGCGGAAGAAGGGTTTAGAGGGATCGATCTTAATATGGGTTGTCCTGTACAGAATGTGGCAGGGAATGGCAAGGGAAGTGGTCTGATCCGTCGACCGGAAGTGGCCGCAGAACTCATTCAAGCAGCAAAAGCAGGGGGATTGCCTGTCAGTGTCAAAACAAGGCTTGGCTACACGTACGTAGACGAATGGCGTGATTGGTTGACACATATTTTGAAACAAGATATTGCAAATCTTTCCATACACCTTCGCACGAAAAAAGAAATGAGCAAAGTAGAGGCTCATTGGGAACTGATCCCTGAAATCAAAAAGCTTCGAGACGAGATTGCACCAGATACACTCTTGACGATTAATGGAGATATTCCTAACCGTCAAGTAGGCTTGGAGCTTGTTGAAAAATACGGTGTAGATGGCGTGATGATTGGCCGCGGAATCTTTACGAATCCCTTTGCCTTTGAAAAAGAACCGAAAGAGCATAGTAGTGACGAGTTGCTTGGTCTTTTGCGTCTACAGTTAGATTTGCATGACGAGTACTCAAAAATTGAATCAAGAGCGTTCAAGCCGCTTCATCGATTTTTTAAGATCTATGTCCGTGATTTTCGAGGGGCAAGTGATTTAAGAAATCAATTGATGAATGCAAAATCAACAGACGAAGTTCGTGCATTGCTTGATACTTTTCAGGTAGAGGAACAGGAAAAAGAATAGAAAGAAAAACAGCTTTCGATTCCGTCTATAGGGAATGGGGAGCTGTTTTTTATTACTAGATGTTGTTCTGTTCATCCACGTACTCCGGTTGGTTTGAGTTACACATGTCGTTACACCGTATTCAAATGTGAAGAGCAATGTGTGTAATAGCAATAGACTGCTTTTTGATCTTATAAATGATTGTTTACTTAGCCTACGTAAATAGAATTAATAGAAAAGTCGATTTCTTTGTAACGGATGGAAATTGCTCATGTTATAATAGTATGAAAGAAGGTTAAACTTATAATAAAACTTTATTATAAGGATGATCTATGTGAGTAAAAGAAAGAAGGAGGAAACGAATATGAGAACTCCAACTTTACATGAGATGTCAATCAGGCCTATTGAAATTGAAATTGAGGATCAGGAATCGTTTGAGTGGTTTAATGGCCGTAGAGACAGAAGTGCAGACGACTTAAAAGAACTTCGAGAAGGCTTGCTCAAAGCAAAGGAAAACTACAATGAAAAAGAGAGGACTTTTATCTTTGAAGTTGAAGACTAAAGTTAGAGGCATTAGGGAATTATGTAGAGAATTAATTGATACATTTCAATGTACAGATAAGAATGTTGAGTTGTTTTTTAAGGAATATGCTTTAAAACTTGATCTTAGCGACTTTACTAGGACAACCGTATTTATTACGGAAGACGAAAATGAAGTCGTTGGGTTCTATTCCACATTTGCAGATCAAATTTTATTAAATAGAAGCCAGTTAAGGGATTATCAAAAAGATAGCGCGGAAAAAGTTAATCCAGTTCCAGCAATAAGGTTCCACTTTATGGGTCGTAATAAGGATGAGAAATACAAAGGTTTTGGACGGCAGATGTTTAATCGTAAGATCGTTGAGTCATACGAGATATCGAAGTTAATTGGTGTGAACATGATTGGGCTCGAATGTATAAGTGAAGATCTAATTCATTACTATTCAAGTGAACCATTTAAATTCAGAATAATTAGAAGGAATGGACGAAGACCTTTCCTAGCACTAAGAATCTCAGAGATTGATAAAATTCTACGAAATACGTGATGTTTAACGATCTACTTTGACATGCTCTATTCAGATGGAATAGGAGGATGTCTATTTTGTTCTTATCCAATATCGGCCTAACAATCCTATCAATAAAATTAGTCTGAAATACCCTATTAAAAAGAAGGAATTACATAAAAAATGATGAATTATAACTATAACTGATGTAGTGAGAATGAATCAGTAGAAAGGGGGCATATCGGTAAAAAAATGCGTGTTGTACATGCCGTCTGTCGCAATGGTTTTGTGATCTTTACTGCGTAATGACTTCTCTGTTTTTACACCAACTCACCACACCTTCGTTTAAACTTCATGCTGTCGTTTTTCATTTGATTCGAGTGAATTGTCGTTAATTTCTTAGAATTGTTGCTCTGTCGCCTCAGCCATTTGTCAAAAAGAATGGAGGGTGTTATGTATACGTATCGGGAAATCCACAATACATTTATTGAGATGTATGACGATGAGATGTTTTCAAAGGACGTTAGGCGTTTGTGGGATCCGCTTTTATTGCGGTCGTTACAGGTGGGAGAATTTACGTTTGAGTGGACCAATTGTGAAGTGGTTAAACATGGAGGGATTAAAAAGGCACGTTATTACATTTTGCGAAATCAATTAAAAGATGCGGGGTTGATTGAGTATCAATCGATCCAAGGTAGCAGTCGAATTATTTATACACTCATACATGTACCCGTAAAGGAAGAAGGTCGTTCTTCTAATTGAATAAAAGAGAAAACCAGCTCCAATAGAGCTGGTTTCGTATCATTAAGGTCAATCAGTATTATATGTTTAACATGTAGTCTAGGTTGATCTTTTTTGTGACTAAGCTTTGGTGAAAGTAGCCGGGCACAATGTGTTAATAGGGTCAATGATTTATCAAGAAAAGATGGTGTCTCGCTTAAAGGGACAAATCAAATGATAAAAATTCAGGTAGTTGGTGTTCATGCTTGTCGAGCATAATCTGTTCCGGTCTGATGCCCTGCTCACGCAGTACTTGAATGTTCTGCACGAGGAATTCGTCACTGCCAACAACATAGAAGAGTCCATCCTTGTCTGTAGCAAGATTTTTCACTTCTTCATAGTAGTCTTTACGGTTATCGACGAACTGTGAAGTGAACTTCTTGTCAGGAGCGGATTCAAAAATAGTAGTGAATAAGAAATCTTTTGATGAATCAATGTTCAAGGAATGAATTTGATTGACGTTGTCAGCACGGTCGAAATAATCAAGTACAAGCGGTCTGTAAGTTGCCAGGCCGACACCTGAGGACAGCAGGTACACATTTTTGTCTTCTCTTTTAAGTGGTACATTCGAGTGCGTTTTAAATAGTGCAACTTCATTGCCGACCTCAAGATTTCTTAAAATCGTTTTAAACTCTGAGCACTGCTCTTTGATGCGTGTTGTGATACCGATTGAATTTTCTTGCGGTAAAGTGGAGATTGACATATGGCGAATCAGGCTGCGGTTCGGTTTATCTCCGGCATTAAAACCTTCCAATGCGAAGTGGGTGTGAGAACCTTCTTCCCATGTAAAGTCTTCCGGACAGTCGAGCAGGTACGTTTTAACCTCAGGCGTTTCTTCAATAATCTTATTTATTTTAGTCCAGTATATTTGCATGATAAATTCTCCTGACTCAATTAGATGTATTGTTACTGTCTACTATATAATAATTGATAACTATTCTCAAGTGAACGGATTGAGCATAAAGGTAAGGCTATGTTGCTGTGTTCGATGGAGAAAGTGATTCATCAAAAATGGAAGTGAAGTCAGGATAGGTGGATCATCCAAACGTGGTGGATAGAGCGTAACTTTCTGATGTAGGAAAGGTGAATGATTTTCAACAATGGTTGTTATCTTCAAGCGCGTTCATAGTGTTTTATGAGGAAGAATCAGATTTACTTAGTCTAGACCAAGGTATGCCCAATGTTGTTGAGCGAGAGTGTTTAGTAAAGTTCTAATATTGATAATAAAAGGGTTTCAATACACCTTTATTAAATTTATTAATGAGACCATTAGATACAATATTCGTATATATAGATAATGACAAATGTGGAGGTGACCCCCTTGATTAAGTTCAAACAATTAGAGTGGGATAATTTCGAAGAGTGCCTTAGCTTAGAGGTAAGTGAAGAACAAAAAAATTTCGTTGCTAGCAATATGTATAGTCTTGCACAATCTTATATTGCTTTGTTAAACGATGAATTACCAGCTATGACGTATGCAATTTATGATGATGCGACAATGATTGGATTTATTATGATGTACCATGATACCGCTGAGGAAAATGAGTATGGTGATGAAGATTCTTATGGAATTCTAAGATTCATGATTGATAAAAAATATCAAGGAAAAGGATTAGGAAAAAAATCATTTGAAAAAGCATTAGAATATATTAAGAGTTACCCACAGGGAGACGCTCAAGCAATATATATTTCATATGACCCTTCAAACACAGTGGCAAGTCAGTTGTATAAACAATATGGATTTAAAGGGATAGATAAAACTGACGAAGATGGTGACGTTATAGTTAAATTGGATTTATAAATCTAAATTTACTTATCATTATTACAGAGATAATTGCTTACTAGAAATATAGGAAGGTCTAAGGTCTAAGGTCTACATACTACATACTTTTTAGTTTGTGTTCCTTATTCTACTAACCGTGGGCTTTAGTTCAACAACACAAAATCCTGTCGTTGTGGTAAATGAGGTCATTATATAGTACAAAAAGGATAGACAGAGCAGATATACACATTGTTCTCCTATCCTTTTCATTATCCCTTTATAATGTGTGACATTTTATATTTTGACAGCATTGTAAGGGTTTTTAATTATTTTATAGACTTTCAATAAAATCTTTCATTTCCCTCTAGCCAATGGTTTTTTATGAATGACCAACAAAATATTGACCCCTAATATAGCCTATGATCTTAACGGCTCGAACCCGACTAATGTACTGATCCGATCAATCTCTTCCAATGGAAAAGGTGTCTCTCTGCTGTCCGATAAGAGTTTCGAATAGAAATCGTTCATTACTACGGCTATCGGAGCATATCTCTTGATCATCATCGCCGCCGATTCCATGATATCGGGAGACATCGTACCCTCGGCACATTTGAGTATGAAGTCTAAACGTTCCGAACGATTCGTCTTTCTGCAAAAGACAGCCACGATCCAGTTCACGAGCTCCATCACCACATAGCACCCGTCATGAGCCTTGTTCCATTCGAAAAACGCCAATTCATTATCGGTCAGCTCAAACCGAGAAGACGTTGCTAAACCAAAGTCCGAAAGATAAAGGCGGTGACCGTCGGTTAAAATGTTCCTAAAGTGGGTATCGAAATGTAGTAATCCATTCGCGTTCATGAATGAGACAGCAGAGCGTAATTTGGACTCCACCATAGTTAACGCTTTATCAGCAGTATTCTCCCCAATAGCAACCTGTTTGGTAAGCCAATCGTGTAGGTTATGGGGAACGTATTCGAAGAACAGTACAACGCTATCCGTTGAATTCTCAAGTGATTCGATACGAGTCCGCATGGTCTCGGAATCCCAAAATTCAACCATACGAGAAACATCGCTCAGTTCCTCGGAAATCATCCCAGGTCGCTTAAAACCATTTAGTACTCGCCAGTGATACATTAACGGAAAACTGCTGCACTTTTTCGCCAGTACCCAGTTCGTAGTCATCGTATGAGAAGCGACTTCACGCCATATTCCGCCACCTGGCGATCCTATGCCATAGTGGCAATAGGTAGGTAGTTCAAATAGATTCTTAGTGGACATGAAATTCTCTGTGCGTTTTTCTAATTCCGAAATTGGAATTATTTTCACAAAGATAGACGTGTCTTCTTGTAAGTGCAGCAATGCTGTTGTTCCTCCGATACCGGTACCAAGAATCATAGCTTCTTTCAATTGATCTCTAAGACGCGCATCGCTTTGTAAAGATAAGGCAGTGGATACAGAAGCATAGCGAGCAAGTCGAGCTTCGTGAGAAACATAATGCTCTGACGGAGATGATTTCATAGCGTTCCTCTCCTTTCGCTGAATGTGTGATTTGTGGTAGGAATATAAATTGGTTCCCCTTAAACATGTGACTTTTCAATCATAATGATAAATTTTTAATATACACATTAAGTAATATTGCAGAATCGCTTGTCCAGGAAGGAAAAATAATTACAAGGCAGCGAAACGATTTCAGAGAGGGGTGGCCCAAAAAATATGGGAAGAAGCAGATTGAGCATTCGCTTCAATTAAAAGAAAATCATTCCTGTAAAGAAGTGGAAGAGATAACAGGGATATCGAAAAGCACACGGGTGATGAGGGAACTAGCTTAGTAACGTCTTTAAAGGTAAAATTAGAGAATTTCAAATTTCTCATAATACATTTTTGGAATTTCCCTCCAAGCAAAAAAGATCTGAAGCTTACTTTCAGATCCTTTCCATATTGAGGCTTTGGATTCCTTTATTTTCACATCAATAACTTATAAATTTTTCAGTGGTAACTAATGATTCATTCGTTTGTTCACTTCAATCGTAATGAACTCTGGCAAATAATTAGGAGTACATCCTTTTGACACGATTTCATCTTTGTAGAGACCCGTTTTCTCACCAAGTTTAATACAACGTGCTCGATACGTTTCATCATAAACGCTATCCAACCTGCGGTGAAATTCATAGCCCATTGAACTTCCGGTTCTTCCTGCGCAATTTTAGCTTCAATTGCAGATAGTAAGTCTGCGGTGTTATCAGGCGGTGTTTGTCCAGTCCATCTCAATCGCCCTTGAAAATACCAGAAAGTTCGCCTTTGAAGAGCAGAAGGACTATCCTCCCATAATTCCATCAATGCAATGCTCTTCTTGTCTTTGGTGAGCTGATTAGCCATTAACCAATCCATTAAGTTGTTTCGCTCATCATAGGTGTGAGTCTGCATATCCTTATCAAGCTTATTTAGTACATCTTGTGAAAGAAGTTTTTGTCCATAATGAGGATGGCCAAAAGTCTCGGCAAAAACTCTCCGGTTGACCAAAGTTCCATAGCTAGTTCGTGATCTTTTTTGATGTCCTTGGCGATTTTTCGTAAGTCGCCTAGCTTCGTTTTACTATTGATTTGAAGTAATATGTCTTCAGCTTTTGATGAGCGTTTTTCTTTCTGTGCTTCTATTTTTATTCAATTGATACAACTCCTTATTAAAGCTCCGTTTCATCCTATGTCTGTGGCGGGATCTATCAATCACTACATTTTCGTTATAAGTCTTATTGCATCTAATTGTACCATAACCATGCCGTTTCCCTATGTTGCGGTTCCTTACTACTAGCGCTAAACGACATCTTTAACATTTTGGCCATTTGTTGAATAAACGATTCGTATCATGGGAAACGACTAATCGCCATGCCAATAGCACGTATGATGACACATCGCTTTACAGGTTACCCCCCCTTTGTTCGCTTTTTTTCGCGCGTTTTTGCATTTAGATTATTTCCCAACATCTCTAGTTTGATTTTATAAGCATTTTTATATGAGCTGTCAATCACAGATGGCACAGGGGTTTTACGTGTTCGCTTTTTAAAATTAGAACTGTATAGGTCGAAATTAGAAGCGAAAAAAAAGCTAGATATGGCTTTTCGGACAAGCTATATTTTTGTCATACCGCTAAGTGAAGCGAAGAGAAGGGGGGTGGGTCAGATGAAAAAGAATCGTATCAGAGGGAAGTGTAAGCGGCGATCAACAGAGAGGAATGAATTGCTGATTTACTTGCGAAGACTTCATAAGTTTTCTCAAAAAGAAGTAGCCGAAGCGATTGGTTGTAGTCAATCGCTGTACTCGCGCATTGAGCGGAACGTGGAACGTTGTGGCTGGGAAAAGGAGCTGGCTTTGGCGAAATTGTTTCAAGTACGAGTAGAAGAGTTGTTTGCTTATTATTATCGTGTAAGTTGAAAGAATGGAGGGGGCGCCATGTTTCAGGAACTTTATGTGCAATTTGTGATCGCGCAGCAACGGCAGACGTTTTCAAAGAGTGCGATTGTGCTTTATGAGGCGTTGTTGTACCAAGCGTGTGTTAGAGACACGACCGCATTCGCTTGGCCAACTGCCAATTTACTTGCAACCTGTGGCATCTGTCGGTCAACGCTCTATCGTTGTCGCGGGGAGCTGGTTGATGCGGGGTTAGTACAATTTGTGCCTTGTGCGAAAAAAGCAGCCTTTTATACGTTGTTAACGGAAGCGGAGTGTGTCGATGATTCGCATGCAGAAATGGCACAAGAAACCGTCGTCGAATCGGTCTCACGTCCAAGAGAAAATACAATGGAAACCGTTGCCCCTTCTCGCGTTGACACGGTCCAATCAACGATGGGAAAACGTGTAAACAAAACGGTCGCACAACCTGTCTTACGCACTGGAATTCAAACGCGTCTTAAAAACAGTTGTTTAAAAGAACTTGATCTTAAAGAACATAAAAACAAAACAACAACAACAGCAACGTCGCTGAAATCGGCATTGGACCGGGCAGGTTTTACCCAAGTAACGAAAGCTTCCTTGGCGGAGGTTGATGCGTGGTTAGAGGAGCCTTGTTTTTTGGAGAATCGAGCGATGGTTGAAAAAGCGATTGAACTCGCCGCATCAGCGCCAACTCCTAGCTTTAACTATGTGTGGGGCGTGTTGAAATCGTGGAAGGCAAAAGGCATTCAAACAATGGCAGAGGTAACGCGTGAACAAGATGAGTGGCAAAAATTGAAATGTAAGCGTAAACAAAATAGGGCAATCGCCAGATAAAGGAGGAAGAGCGCCGTGTTAAAGAAAGCTGGAAGTCTATTGTTGAGCAATATCCGGAAGCAGTATTCTGATGAGACATTGCTCGAAACGTATCAGTGCCAAGGGTGTGAGCAAGAGGTTTCTGTCTACCAAACCGTGTTGCAAATTGGACCAAATAAAGGCTACGAAAGCAAAGAAATGCTTGGTTGTAAATGCGAAGATTTGGCGCTTGCGCGTATGGTTCAAGCGAGAAAGCATGAGCTCAAACTCAAAGGGAACAAAGATGTATTTGACGAGTTTAGCCTAGTGAACGAAGATTTGCGCCATGTGACGCTTGAAACGTATGCACCGCAGACAAAAACACAGGCCGATGCACTCGCCTTAAGCTACCGTTTCATCCGAGATTTTAACCCGAAACAAGCATGTGGCATTCTCTTTAGCGGAGGGACAGGTGTTGGGAAGAGTCATCTTGCGCAAGCGATGACAAAAGAGTTGATTAATAAAGGCTTTAGTGGGCTTTTTATAACTGTACCCCAGTTATTAACGGTCATTAAGTCCTCATACGACCGTGGCAGTAAGAAAAGTGAATATGAATTGTTGCAGCGGTTGAAATCAATAGCGATATTGGTGCTTGATGACATCGGCTCCGAGTATAAAAAAGACGATGGCAATGGATGGGCAGTCAGTAAGTTGTTTGAAGTTATTGATGCAAGGCTTGGAAAAGCAACAATCTATACAACCAACTATGAAGGCGAACAATTACACAAAGAAGTTGGAGATCGTAATTTCTCACGCTTGCTTTATCAAACAAAATTGTTACGGATCGATGGTCCTGATTTCAGGTATCGTAAAAAAGGAGGACAAGCAGATGGAAATGAAACGGGTAATTCTTGATCCAAGTCATGGCGGGAGCGATGTTGGCGATACGGGTTTTGGTGTGAACGAAAAAGACGTGACGCTGCTTGTGGCGAAAGCAACGGCAGATGCGTTAATGGGTTTTCCTGTTGAAGTGATGCTAACGCGGGAAGTGGATCGTTTTCTATCAGAGGATGCACGAATTCGCATGGCAAATGAGTGGAACAGTGATTTATACGTTAGTATTCACGTAAATGGAGGGAATCAAAGAGGATTCGAGTCTTACGTGTATCACGAAGCGAGTCAAGAAGCGAAACAAATGCAAGTTCATATTCACCGTGAAGTGACAAAACGGATGAAGTTCAGCGACCTTGGGTTAAAGGAGGGTGTGTTAGGCCAGTTGCAGCAAGCGAAAATGCCGGCAGTTCTTACGAAAACTTTCTTTATCGATAATTTGGAAGAGGGAAGAAGATTAAGGGATCGTCGTGTGATTCAGATGATGGCATTGAGTCATGCGAATGGCATTATCAAGGCGCTTGGGCTTGATTCGGAGATGGAAGATGTGCCGATGTACCGTGTTCATATTAATGGTCATCCAGTAGGTGCGTATCAAGAGGTTGACTCCTTAGTACGGGAAGTAACAACGTATTATGGCAAAGCGAAAAGCATTCGATTGGAGTTGGTTTAAGTTGGATTGCTGCGAGCTAAGAGGGATTGTGAAGAAGATTAATATCATCGACGCACGGGGAGGGAACGTTGGCATAAAGAAATACACATCGTATTATCCGACATTGATATCGCTGAAACGAATGTCGCAGCAGTGCATCATTTTCGCCCAGAAGATTTGATTAACGTATCAATTACGTCTGCCCAGCTATCGCTTTTCTCACTCCCGGACAATCATGCTGAGGACGGACAAGAAGAGGAAGTGTGTGGAGAGGAAAGAACGGGGGATGAGATTGTGCAGCGCTCGTTTCGTTTCTAATAGCTGCTAGGCAGAGTGATCACTTCTGTATTCGCAACATTCCTTCTAATCAGAAAAATAACTTGCGTACCCCTTTTTTACCGTGCTATGCTCGTCTTAGCCGGTGGGGGACCCACGGGCTTTTTTCAATTTCATAGGCAGCTTGCGCACCATCACCGGCCGTGATTGCCCAAGCTGCCAAACCCCATTTCAGAAGAGAGGAGGCAGATCAATGGCTAGAAAACAACCGTATTCCCAGCGTCTAACGATGGCGATGGAGAATGGCTTCACCGACACAGGTAATCCAATGTTTCGTCGTTTTGTTTTAATGTGAAAACGGATGCTGATGTCGATGCGCTCTATGTTGTCGCAACAACGTTTGCCAATCTGTGCAGCTTGGAACTTGGCGAAGTAACGCTAACAGAAAACAGTTATTTGCGTCCGAGCCAAGCAGTTAAGCTTAGGTTTTAGTAACCGGAAAGGAGGGATTTTCATGAATGAAATCACGCTTGAACTCCGTTTTCGCACAGACGAAGGCCAACTGATTACGTTCCGCGTACCTGCGCCAAAAGACAATTTAACCGAAGAAGAAGTCAGTCAGGCGATGGATACGTTGCTTGCACAGAATGTTTTTTACGGCAATGCCTCATTGATTGCTTCAAAAGTGGATGCACGAATCGTCACAAGAGCGGTCGATACGATCGCTGTTTAACAGAATAGAAACAGGCGGCTTCAGCACAAGAAGCCGCTGCAGACTGAAGGCAAACGCTCGCATACGTCGTCGCTCGAATCGGTCATATGCTCATGAACCTCTTGTTCGATTCGCATTTTCCCTCACCGGAGCTTCTCGTCTGACAAGCGTTTTCTTTTCAGTCTGGATCGGTTATCGACTTTGTCGACAATCTTTAGCGGCTTCAGGACAAGATGCCGCTTCATTTTCATAAAGAAAGGATGAAGACAAATGGAAGACTGGGTCACGCTTGTCTCAAATGTCGGCTTTCCAATCGCAGTCGCCTCCTACTTGCTTGTGCGGCTCGAACCGGTTGTAAAAGAATTACAGCAATCCATTGCTGGGCTTGCTCATGTCATTGAAAACGAACGCAACAAGGAGTGAGGCGATGCATCGGGTGAACTAGTGGGCGGGTGTTGAGACGAAGCAGGGGACGGGGCTGCTTCGGTGAAAGACGAATACATTGAAAGATATTGCAGGATGCATCAGCTGATGGAGATGAAAAGGGGGAAAGGTCATGCAAATCGTCAAAGATTATGTCCCGATTACACATCGAAATCGTCCAGGTTATCCAATGACTCCTCTCTATATCACGATACATGAAACAGGAAATGAGAAAGAAGACGCAACTGCACGGATGCACGCTCGGTACGTGAAGTTGTCAACAACTGCGGTCAGTTGGCATTATACCGTTGATGATCAAGACATCGCTTATCAGCACTTGCCTACAAATGAAAATGGCTGGCACGCTGGTGACGGAAGGGACGGGATCGGCAACAGGCAATCAGTTGGGATCGAACTATGCGTCAACAAAGGCAGTGACTTCGAGAAAACAAGGCGTAACGCAGCCATGCTTGTCCTCATCTTGCAAGAGAAATACGGCATAGCCCTTCAGAACGTTGTCACGCATCAACACTGGAGTGGAAAAAACTGCCCGAGGTTCCTGCTTTCAGCAGGTGGAATCAACTCCTTTCACGCACTCATCAAGCAAGTGAAGCAAGAAAAAGCAGCAGAGAAGCGGACTGGAAAGGGAGCAAACTCTGGAGCAAGCACACAACCGGAAACGGCAAAGCGCACGGGCAAGGCATCTGCTGGCACGAGCATCGTTGATTGGATGAAGGCAGAGGGCATGAATTCAAGCTACGAAAACAGAGCCAAGCTGGCTGCGGAAAAGGGGATTACTGGGTACCGAGGAACGGCAGCACAGAACGAGGCACTGCTAGGAATGCTGCAAAAAGGGGCAAAGGGAACAGAACCAAAGAAACGACCGACACCGAGGAGAGGCGAGGGAATTGTGGATTATATG
>BAXC01000113.1 GCA_001310375.1 Bacillus sp. JCM 19041
CACCGTGGAAATGAACCAGTTCGTCATGACTTGTTAAGCCATGAAAATGGTTCTCGGATGCTTTAAAAGATACATTTGTTTGTTTGCTTAACTGAGAAGATACTTCCTCACTGAAACCAATTGGAGCGTTGAGCCCTGTTCCTACTGCAGTACCACCTATCGTCAACGCCCGGACATGTTCAAGAGATTCTGTAACCATTTTTTCACAAGTGGCAAGCATATGCTTCCAGCCACTTATTTCTTGACCGAATGTAAGGGGGGTTGCATCTTGCAAATGTGTCCGTCCAATTTTAACGATGTTTGCAAATTCTTTTTCTTTTGTGGTTAACGTTTCTTTGAATTGGCGAATCGCTGGAAGGACTTGCTCTTCAGCAAAAACGACTGTTGCTACGTGCATAGCTGTTGGGAATGTATCATTAGAGCTTTGAGAATGGTTTACGTCATCATTAGGATGAACACGCACATCTTCATGCCCTTTTTCAGTTAAATAATCATTCGCTAGATATGCAAGTACTTCATTCATATTCATATTTGATTGCGTGCCGCTGCCGGTTTGCCAAACAACAAGGGGGAAATGATCTTCAAGCCCGCCGGCAATGACTTTATCAGCCGCATATGTAATGGCTTCAACTTTGCGTGAATCAAGCCTTTTAAGGCGCCGTTCACAATTGCCGCAGCTTTCTTTAATTCTGCAAAAGCACGAACAACTTCAAACGGAATTTTTTCCGTGCCAATTTTGAAATTTTCAAGGCTGCGCTGCGTTTGCGCTCCCCAATAACGATCTGCTGGTACTTGAATTTCACCAATTGTATCTCGCTCTGTACGCGTTTCCATTTTTCATCATCCTTTTTCTCAAAAAATTCATGACACAACTCTATCATAACAGAAAAGTCGACAGAACTTAACGAAAAAAGGGTCGGCAACCTGCCAACCCTTACTCAAATAATTTTTTATAAGTTGAATAACCTTCTTTATCCAAGTCCGCTTTTGGTACAAAACGAAGTGCCGCAGAGTTAATGCAGTATCTCAATCCATTTGGACCAGGACCATCAGGGAATACATGTCCTAGGTGCGAATCTGCTTCTTTGCTACGAACTTCTGTTCTCACCATAAAGTGGCTTCTATCTTCTTTTTCCAGCACTTCAGCCTCTTCAATTGGACGAGTAAAACTTGGCCAGCCGCAGCCTGCGTCATACTTGTCGGTAGATGAAAAGAGAGGTTTACCTGAAACGAGGTCAACGTAAATACCATCTTCTTCAGTCTCGTAAAATTCGTTCTTAAAGGGTGGTTCTGTTCCATTTTCTTGTGTTACATGGTATTGCATGGGCGTTAATTTCTTTTTCAGTTCTTCTTTCTTTTCGTTCATTTTGCTTTACCTCCCCAATGTCTATCAATGAAATCAGCTCGTCCGGAGCCGCGTCGATACATCTGATAATGAAATTCGTTTTTCTTATAGTAATCTTGATGGTACGTTTCAGCAGGATAAAATACCTTTGCTGGTAAAATTAATGTGGCAATTGGTTTTGAAAACTTGCCGCTATCTTGCAAAGCTTGTTTCGACTTTTCTGCGGCTGTTTTTGGTGCTCGTCATGGTGAAAGATGGCAGTTCTGTAGGAGTTGCCGCGATCGTGAAATTGACCACCAGGATCAGTAGGGTCAATTTGTTGCCAAAAAATATCCAATAACTTGCTGTAAGGGAAAACGTCTGGATCAAACGTAATTTCAACAGCTTCAAAGTGGCCGGTTGTCTCACTGCATACTTCTTTATAGGTTGGGTTTTCTGTATGTCCGCCAGTGTAGCCTGAAACAACCGATTCGATTCCGTCATATGAATCAAAAGGTTTTACCATGCACCAGAAACAACCCCCTGCAAATGTTGCTTTTTGTAGCTGTCCCATTATCAACTCTCCTCATACAAAAGGTGTTTATAAAGTATAACATACCCCAATCTTGGAAGACTAAAATGTGCTTATAACACTTTTCATCTTTTTGTAGTTATGCTACTATAATTCTTTGGTGCGAAGCACTGGGCGGGAGAGGGATCTAAACGAACGAGTGGAAATGAAGATGTACGATTTTACAAAAAGGTTTCGCTTGAAAGAGCACGGTACTACGGTGAAACAAGAATTATCGGCTGGTACGGTTGCTTTTTTAACCTCGGTTTATATTGTCGCTATTAACGCAAGTATTTTAGCTGACGCAGGTGTTCCTTTAACAGGTGCTGCTTTAGCGACAATTGTGACGTCAGTTATTGGATGTATTTTAATGGGGTTATGGAGTAATACGCCTATTATTCTAATTCCTGGAATGGGCATTAATGCAATGTTTACGTACACATTTGTGCAAAATTCAGGCTTGTCATGGCAAGAGGCGCTAGCAGTCGTTTTTATTGCAGGACTTTTGTTTATTGCAATTGCGTTTACAAAGTTAGCAGATATCTTAACAAAAGCTATCCCAAACAACTTGAAATATGGCGTTACCGCTGGAATTGGTTTGTTTTTAGCTTTTATTGGACTCCAAAAAGGCGGTTTGATTCAAAGCAATCCGGAAACGTTTGTTCAACTTGCTCCTCTATTAAATCCTCAGCCGTTGGCGACGATATTAACCTTACTTATTGCTGTCTTTCTATTTGTAAGAAATATTCCGGGTCATTTTTTATGGGCGATATTAGCAGGCATAGGGATTGGGAGAGTTTTAGATGTACCACTAAGTGGAGAAACAATGAATGTGGGTTTAGGTGATGCAGCAGCGGTTTTTGGACAGTTCTCTTTTAGTCCGTTATTAACGGTTACTTTTTGGACGTCTGTTTTTGCTCTAACGATGGTGCTCACATTTGAAAACATCGGTTTGATTTCTGGCTATACAAATACTCTGAATCAACCTGAAAAGGCTAAAAGAGCTTTGCAGGCAAATGCGGTGTCAGCTGCAAGTGCAGGTTTCTTTGGCACAAGCCCAACCGTGTCTACGGCGGAAACAGCTGCTGGAATTGCTGCCGGCGGAAGAACCGGTCTTTCTTCCATTGTAACGGGACTACTATTTGCATTGGCGCTCATTTTATTGCCTTTTTTGTCTTATATTCCCGATAGTGCCATTGCGCCAATTCTTTTAATCGTTGGCGGCATTATGTTAAAAGACATCGTGCAAATATCCTTTGACTCATTGACGGGGTGGTTTCCAGCATATTTAATTGTTGCAGGCATACCCCTTACACATTCTATTGCAGATGGCATTGCAATTGGATTTGCCTTTTATCCGATCATTCATTTAATGTCTGGAAAGAAAAAAGAGGTTTCAAAAACAATGTATGTTGTAGGTTGTTTATTTTTGATTCATCTAATCTTTACGGCTTTATCTTAAGTTAAAAAGAGCTTCGCTTCACTATAAATGGCATTCAAAGCACGATCGCTAAAAATGTCATAAAAGAAGTGAATAAATAGAATAATGATGATGGGTGGAAAAATAGGTCGACGATATGTCGACTTATTTTTTTATTGTCAAAAGATCTTTAACGAAATATGAAGATTGAGAAGGATTCAATTTAGCAGTTCACGAATGTTTTTGTTGATTGCTGTCAGACACTATTTATTTATGAGGAGGATTGTACCGGTGTCATAAACATCGGGTTGCCTATATGAAAGCGATATTACAAGAATTAATCGACAATTCACCCCATCCCCAATGCGTTATTTATAATGATACAATTATCTTGCGAAATGACTCGTTTAATGAACTGGCAAACTTGAAGGAATTTGCGGGAGAACTTTCATTGTCTTCAATACTTATTTATCAATCAATGGATGAATGGACGATAGATGCAAAAGAATGCACGAGTCACTTAATTATTAGTAGAGCTATTTTAGATCAAGATTATATGCTATACACATTTGATGGAAAAAGCGGCAAAAAAGACGTAACTCAGCTTAATCAGGAAAATAGTAATCGAACACTTCGTTGGCTAACGGATTCTAATGGTATGATTATTGAATCAAGCATGAGTGGAAGTGCATTTCTTACAGTTCAGGATTGCATTTTGGGAGTTTATTCCTAGAGAAATGATTGCACCACGAAAGAAAAAACAGATTATTTCATTTCTTTATCAGCATGTCCAATATGAGGTACGTGTACTTAATTATGGTACGTGCTGTTTATTTGAAGTTATTCGAGCAGAGCAGAGAATTGAACAATTCATGAGTGCGAATGAATTATTTGACGTATTGGAATTAGCGGAAGACTCTTATGTGATTCATGATACGCTAACAATTCATTATGCTAATCCAGCTGCGCATAGATACTTAGGAGTAAAAGAAAAGTCATTGTCAGGGAGATACTACGTGATTACTTGGTGGACGGAGAATTGAAGAAATTGAAACGAAAGAATTTTAAGCAATTCAACGAAAAAGATAATGTATTGTATCACTCCATTAAAGTGATGACTGAAGGTGGAAGAATCATGTATACGATGTGTGCAATTCGACCAATTGATTTTCATCATAAAAAATTGTTTATTTCCATTTTAAAGCAACCTTTTAACCAGCCTAAAAGAAGAAAAGAAGCGATGCAAGTTGCTTCAAGATTATCGCAAGTATGGCCCATGAGATAAGAAATCCACTAACGACTATTAAAGGATTTATGCAATTATATGCAGAGTCAAAGGCTTTGCCCAAAAATCAATTAAATCTAATTACAAAAGAATTAGATCGGATGGAAAAAATAATCGAAGACTATGTTTTTCTCGCGGAAGAAAAGGGGGCTTTGGAAAGTAAACCAATAGAGATAAAACCATATCTAGAACGTTTTCTAAAAAAAGAAAAAATAAAAAAAGTAACTGCTGATAACCCAATCTCATTATCAGTTCCTGCCGATGTTGTAATTTTAGGATATAAAAAAGAGCTTAGTGTGCTTTTTTATAATTTGATTGAAAATGCAGTTGATGCCAGTTCTTATAAATCACCAATTCAACTACGTGCTTGTATTGAAGATGAACATTTATGCATTCAAGTTATTGACAAAGGAACAGGTATCTCAACAGACAGAATGCATTTACTCGGCCAACCTTTTTCTCTTCCAAAGAAAAAGGAACGGGTCTTGGTCTGATGATATGCTATAAAATTGCGGAATTACATGGTGGGAATGTAATTATTAAAACTAAGACCGGAACAGGTACGATAGTCCAAGTCCATTTGCCTTTATTTAAAGGAACATATTTAAAGAGGAACAAAGAACTTCAAAAAAGCCGTTGAGCTAATTTAAATGAAAAATGAAAGCCATAATATCATTGCGGCAAAAGCTTCATTCATTTTTCTCCCGCATCATTTTGTTTACCTGTCTGATCTCTTATTACTTAATGATGTCTTTCAGTAAAACTTGTTTTTATTGTAAGTAAATGTCTAAAGGAGAGTCTTCGCTCATAGGATAAGATGGAACAGGAGGGAGATTGCTTGAGTAAGTCACAATTAATGAACACAATTGAAATGAAATCAAGCCAAGTACCTAAATGGGTAAACCAATCCTATATTCAATATGAACAAGTTGTTACGGAGCCAACGTTCCCTTGTTTTTTTGGACAGAAAGGCGAGCGGAGTGGGGAATTGCGGTACTCTTATTTACCACATAATGACTGGTCAAGCTTGCCGGCAACATTAAATGCGTTTTTGCAATTAATGGACGTCGATCCGCTTGTTCGAAGAGGTCTATTTCTTTTTATTGAACCAGAGGAAAAAGAACAACCACTTGACTATTACCGCAGGTATTTTTGGGATATATTACAATACCTGAATAAGCATGATCCTAGTGATTGGCCTTCTCACACCCCCGATGACCCAGAGAATTATTTATGGTCTTTTTGTTTTGCAGGGAAGTCAATGTTTGCGTTTGCGAATGCTCCTGCATATAAACAGCGAGTGACGAGAGATTTAGGCCAGAGTATGGTCATTGGTTTTCAACCTAGGGAAATATTCAAAGGATTAGAAGGAACAGAGCTAAAGGAATGAATTCACGTGAAGCGGTGCGTAAACGTGTCGAAGCATGGGATCGAATTCCAAAACACCCCGATATTAGTCATTATGGAGACAAGGATCATCGGGAGTGGAAGCAATTTTTTATAAGTGATGACTGCGAACCAGAAATGGGACGGTTGCCCATTTCAAGCGAGAAACGTAACAAAAGTCGATTTTCCATAACCATCGTGGTAGACTTGTTTTATCTTAAAGAGAAAAAGGGATTAGATGCCATTTAGAATAGGATATCGAACACTTAAAACTGCGGTTGGTGTATTTATTTCCTTAACAATTGCAGAAGCATTAGGTCTACAATTTGCTAGCTCAGCAGCAATTATTACGATTTTATGTATTTCAGTAACAAGAAAAAACTCGTTAGTTGTTTCATGGGCTCGGTTTGTTGCATGTATGATTGGACTGGGTATGAGCGCTGTTTTATTTGAGTTAATTGGTTATACCCCATTAACACTTGGATTATTTATTTTAGTTTTTATTCCAGTTGTGCTTGTTGCAAAAGCTGCAGAAGGCATAGTCACAAGTTCAGTTATTGTTTTGCATCTATATGTTGGTGAAGAAGTAAGTGTTTCGTTTTTCTGGAACGAAATCCAATTGATCCTTATCGGAATAGGTACCGCTTTACTAATGAATTTATATATGCCGTCTAAAGACAAAGCATTGCGAATGCATCGTAAAGCTGTTGAAGAAAAGTTGGCTGTCATTTTGTTGCAATTGTCTCGATATATTCAAGATGGTGAAAGCAACTGGGACGGTAAAGAGATCTCTGAAGTAGATGAGCTTCTCAAGACCAGTAAAAAGCTAGCCTTGCAGTCAATGCAGAATCATTTATTGAGAGAAGAAGATCATTATTATCACTACTTTAATATGCGTGAAACGCAATTGGAAATCATTGAAAGGGTTATGCCTCATTTAACTCGAATTGAAGGGTCGGTTTCACAAAGCAAGCCGATTGCTGAATTCTTAAGCGAGTTAAGCAAGGCGGTCAGCCCAACAAATTCTGTACCATATTTCTTATTGCGCTTAGAAGAGATTCGAAAAGACTTTCGGCAAATGCCATTGCCGACAACTCGAGAAGAATTCGAAACAAGGTCATCGCTTCTTTATGTAATGAATGAATTTGAACAATATTTACATGTCAAAGAACGACTATGGACCAAAAAACAGGATAAAAAACGACCATTTCACAAACGATAAGTTATAAAGTACGTATGAGGAGAGGCTATAAATGAAATGGTCGTTTTTTGTTGTTTTTCTAATGTTGGTAACTGCTCAAACAGTTCCAGATGAATTGCTGGAAATAGAAAAAACGAGCGTAATTGTGAATGTTCACACAAATACACTCGCTTTAATAGAGTCCAATCATATTACGGAGGTTCATCCTGTTGCAACAGGCAAACAAGGGGAAGAAACACCACTTGGTCACTTTAAAGTATTAGTAAAAGCAGAAGAACCATACTATATCAAAAAAAACATAAGTGGTGGCTCGCCAGATAACCCTTTAGGAAGTCGTTGGATCGGTTTTGATGCAAATGGAACAAAGGGAAGAACATTCGGTTTGCATGGGACAAACCAGCCCAACTCAATTGGTTACAGTGTCTCGTTAGGATGCATCAGATTGGCGAATCCGACAGTTGAACATTTATATGAGAAACTAGATATTGGTAGTTCAGTCCTAATAGTTGATGAAACCAATTCATTTAAAGCAATTGGTTTAAAAGCAAATCTTTTAACTAAATAAAAAAGCAAGCAATTAAACAGCCTGCTTAGAACATCCCGAGTCCTGCTGCCCCTCCAAGGACACCTCCAAGAACGAGTGTTGCGATCATTATATACACAATTGACACGTTGAAACTTACGTGGCATACTTATTCCCCCTACTTGTAGTGTAATCTTAGTTTAACTGAAATGAAACCAATCAATCAAGAGGTGTTTTATGCATTTTCTTCGACTTGACCATATTGCATATGCAGTAGAAGAGTTTGAATATAGCTTACCTTTATTTGAACAAACTTTACAGTCACCTGCTTCCTCAGTTGAAACTGTTCCAAGCCAAGGGGTTGATGTTGTGTTTTTTCAATCAGATAACTTATTAGTTGAGCTTATTAGACCTCACGTTGGGAATCGTTCACTGCAACGTTTCCTTAGGAAAAGACGATCTCCTTGCTTGCACCATGTCGCGTTTTCTGTCAGTGATTTAGATAACACTATTAGACATTTAACAAAGGCGAACTATACATTTATTCAGGCGATTCCACAAATAGGAAGTTCCGGCAGAGAAATTTGTTTTTTAAAGCCATCGTGTACTTTTGGAGTATTAATTGAATTGTGTAAGCTTCCTAACGTGAAATTTATCGGTGATTCAGATATGATAAATAGGAATGAATAAAGAAAATGGAGTGATTGTTGTTGAATAAAAGGCTAGTAGAAGAGTTTATTGAACTTGTACAAGTAAGTTCAGAAACAAAATATGAAGCAGAGATCTCTTCTGTTCTGCAAAAGAAATTTAGGGCTTTAGGACTTGATGTAAAAGAAGACAATGCAAAAGAAGTGACGGGTCATGGAGCGGGTAATCTAATATGTACATTGCCTGCATCTATAGAAGGGTTTGATCCTATTTACTTTACATCACATATGGATACGGTTGTTCCTGGAGTAGGAATTAAACCGGTGATTGAAGATGGATACATAAAAACAGATGGTACAACGATTTTAGGTGCTGACGATAAAGCTGGGATAGCAGCAATGCTTGAAGCAATTAAAGTCATTAAAGAGAATCAAAAAGAGCACGGTCAAGTGCAATTTATTATAACTGTAGGGGAAGAGTCTGGCTTAGTTGGAGCGAAAGCTTTAAAGCCAGAAATGGTGGAAGCGAAATATGGTTACGCCCTTGATAGCGATGGAGAAGTTGGAGGGATGATTACAGCAGCGCCATCACAAGCGAAGATTAAAACAAAAGTGTATGGAAAAACAGCACATGCAGGTGTGGAACCAGAAAAAGGTATTTCAGCGATCTCAGTCGCATCAAAAGCAGTCTCAAGAATGCCTCTTGGACGTATAGATTCAGAAACAACGGCCAATATTGGACGATTTGAAGGTGGCACTCAAACAAATATCGTATGTGACTATGTAGAAATTACGGCTGAGGCTCGATCACTAGTAGAAGAAAAACTAAAAAAACAAGTCGAGGCGATGAAAAACGCATTTGAATCGGCAGCACAAGAAATGGGAACAAGCTGTGACGTTGAAGTTTCCCATGCATACCCAGGCTATAAAGAATCCGAGAATGCTAAAGTAGTTCAGACGGCTAAAAAAGCAATTGAAGCTTGTGGATTTACACCATCAATTGAGGCAAGCGGTGGTGGAAGCGATGCAAATATCATATCAGGGTTGGTATACCAACTATTAATTTATCGGTTGGGTATGAGTTTATTCATACAACGAATGAACGAATTGCAATTCATGCACTTGAAAATACGGCTCGTCTTGTCGAAGCAATAATTGAGGAAGTCACAAACAATTAAAAAATGCCCGCTGTCATTAATTGCAGCGGCATTTTGGGTGTTCAGCTTTAAACTTTTTCAATAAGTCGGTTATTGCCGATAATATTTAGTTCGAGGAGGAGATTGGCTGTCGTTAAGTAGCAATACATTTTTCTACAAGGTATTTTGAACATCTTTACTCATTATAGAATAGAAAAAATAAGAGTCATTATTTTTTCGTACGTATTAATGTATAATTCACTTCTTATGTGTCTTGTTTTAAAACAGAGTGCTGCGTTGTTTTAAGAAATTTGGTACTCTTGAGAGGAGAGGTGACCACATATGATTGACATTGATAGGATTCAAAAAAAACATGCTCCGACGACTAGTTCTTTTACTAATGCTCAATTACCTAAATCCAGTTTTCAACGTACGATGGCACAATCTATGCAAGTGGGCTCACAGCAAACGATTGTACATTTAATTAAAGAATTAACAAAGGACGGCGAGAGGTTAGCGAAAAGAAGGTCCTCTGCTGATTTGCTTGCATTTAAACGCGGGGTGCAGGCTTGTTTGCACCATTTTGTGGCGGAAGGGCTGAATTTAAAACAAGAGTCTAGCACTGCGAGCGGCCGCTTAAAGCAGTATCAGCTCGTTGAATTGATTGAAGAAGAACTTACTCAATTGACAAAGGATGTTTTTAATCAACGGAAAACAGAGCTAGATTTATTAGATCGCATTGGAGAATTAAAAGGTTTGATTATTAAAATATACATATAAGGAAGGAATAAGGAGGGTTACTTGAGTAAATTCATTTATTGTTAGGAGACAAATAAGTACGAGTTAGATCAAGCAGGGGGAAATCTAAAGAAAGCCAAACAATTTAAACTTCGCCAGTAAGTTGATAAGTAAGGAAACTGCATCGTTTTTATTGATGAAGTTTCCTTTTTAATCTTTAGTGCCAACAGAAATCATCAAGTTTGGTTTATGGGCACTTTATAGGAGGGGAAGTAGGTGACTAGTTATTTTCCTGGCTGATGCAAGTATTTGCTAATTAAAGCAAGAATCGATCGGCGTGTTAATATCCCAGAAAACGACTGTTGCTCATCAACAACGCATAGAAATGGATGATTAATTGATAATGATAGGGCTTTGGAAAAAGGGGCATCTGGACGGATGCACGGGACGTCTTGCATCATAGAATCACTCACAGTTAAAGTGGACAAGCGGTCAAGTTCAAAATCTTCATCGCCAAGTAGTGAATCTAAAATGAGTGATTTGCTGATCATCCCACGCAAGCGAAAAGAAGAATCGAGTACAGGAATGGCTGTATAGCCTGATTTAATTAATACTAAGAGCGCATGTTGCAATGGGTTATTCATTTGGACATGGGCTACCTTGTCTGCAGAAATAATTAAAGGTGAAATTTCATTATCGGTAAGGAGCCGATCTTTTAATGTATTCATGAAAGGAATCACTTCTTTATGTTAGATTTTTTCAAGTTCATTCTCTATTAATGGTAAACGGTTGCTGACAGTCCGTCAAGAAGTGAGTGATCGATTTAATTAAGAATTACTTAATTTGTCTATACTACTTTTTAGAGGCTCCCTATAAGAGGAAGCAACAGTAGACGATTAGTGGATAATTCCAGTGAAGGTGGTTTGGTTTTCAATGCATTCAAAGCAAACAGTTAAATACATATGTGAGCAGTTTTCATCTGGTAATGAGTATTATTTTAAGAAAGAATATATTACCCATGATAAGTGGTCAAACATACAATCTCTTGCTTGGTCTGCTCCAAGACCGATTAAAAAAGGGACATTTATGAAGCGAAAAGCAGAAGGATTTCATTGCGAATGGGTGCAAAAGCAATCTGCGGATCTCATTAATCTTCCAGTAAAAAAAAACGGATGAAAAGAACCAGTTCAAATAATCAACTGGTTCTTTTCGTTTAATCTAAAATTTGTTGGAGTGAATTACGCACATTGATTTCACCATAACCATAATAAGCGTTATAATCTCCCTCTCCTAATTGGTCAGCGGTACCAAGAATAATATCACCAATTGCATCGTTGGTTAATTCTGGATTGGTTGACTTTAATAAAGCGGCTAGTCCTGCTACATGCGGGGATGCCATCGATGTACCGGATAAAACAACATATTGATTATCTGTGTATGTGCTTGGTATGTGTTCTCCAGGAGCAGAAACATCGATATGGTCACCATAATTAGAGAAAAAGGCCCGGTTTTTATTCTCATCGACAGCAGCAACTGTTATTACTTCCGGATAGGCAGCAGGGTACATAGCTTGATCCGTATTATCATTTCCAGAAGCACTGATCAAAATAACTCCTTGTTCGTGAGCATACGTAATCGCATCATAAAGTAAATCCGAATGATAGTAATCACCAAGCTCATATTTATCACATCTGCACCATGATCAACCGCCCAGTAAATACCTCTAGCAACAGAGTAGGAAGAACCTTCACCATTATCGTTTAATGCTTTTACAGGCATGATTTTACTTTGCCAAGAAACCCTGCTATGCCTTCAATGTTATTTGTAACAGCTGCGGCAATACCTGCTACATGTGTTCCATGCCCATTTCGGTCTGTATAGTCATCATTGTCGTCAACTGCATTGTAACCTTCTGTGAGCTTTTCTTGTAGATCGATATGGTCCGGATCTACACCAGAATCAATAATGGCAATTACAGTATCTTGTCCATTAGCTAAATTCCACCCTTCTTCAATCTGAATTTGTTCCAAGTTCCATTGATAAGGTTTAAAAAATTCATCGTTAGGTTCAACTTTTGATTCGATCGTTTGTACTTGATTGGCAAATGCATAATTTGGTTCTGCAAATAATACATCCTCATTTCTCCTTAATTCCTCAAGGAGCCGATCCGTTCCCGTGTTTTCTTTCTCTACAACGATGTAAGGATCGTTTTCAGACAATATACGATATTGATTTTGTTTAGCCCATTTTGTTGATTTTACTTGTGGTACTAATTTAGCAACAGCTTGATTTTCAAAAGCAAGCTGATCATTTGCCTCTGCTTTTGATTGAACGTAAATATTCCAGTCAAGACCTGGGACAGTTTCGGTCTCTGCTCCAGCTGGAAGTTCTGCAGTTGTTTTAAACTGAACATTTGGATCAGATCCTGTAACAAAGAACGTACCAGAACTATCTGCGATTGCTGCTGTTTCAGACAAATACGCTTCAATAAAGCTTAAATCAACTTCTCCTATAATGATTTCTTTGTTTTCCTTTTCCTTACCCATCATTAAATAGCTCTTGTCATCTCGAATGTATGGTTCAGAATATCTAATCCCATTTTGTGTATGACTGAATTGGCTCTCATTAAAGGTTTCTAAAGTTCCAATCGTTTGTTCTAATTGTTGATCAGGCGTTAAAAGAGCAATTCCAGAAATATAAGGGTGTTCATGAATCTCTTCTAAAAAATCATCTGACAAATGGCCACTAGAGTAATGCTCGCTCCACTTATCAAGTTGTTCTGATAAGGTTGAAAGAAACAGAGAAGTTGTTTTCGCTAAATCTTCGGCCATTAAATGGTCTTTTGCTGTAGATTCAACTTGACTTTTTTGCTGGTTAAAATTGTTTCCGGTTGTATAATAACTATTGTTATGGTGATTAGGTCCAATTACTAGCATTGTTACAATGGCCAAAACGCCGAAAGTAATTGCCCATTTTTCTGATCTTCTCACGTTTATTTCGCTCCTTTGGATAATTGGTTTAAGTCGTTTTCGATTTCAGGTGATGCCCAGGTTGAAGGGAAGACCAACTCGACCTTCTTCTCAATAAATAGAGGGAGTACTGATTGGATTGCTGAAAAGGTTTCGTGTCCTTTTATGCCGACATGACCAATCGCAATGGCTGGTCATGATGTTCAGTCGACTTTACAAAGGTGTGAAGCTGTTGCTTAACATGTTCTTTGCTCGATAAAGAATCATCTAGGAACAATGTTCGCTTAAAGCAAGGAACATCATAGGTTTTTGCGATTTCTGGCATGAGTGATTTAGGTGTTGTACCGCTATCAACAAGGTATAAACTTTTTTTCTTTTGCAAATTGGACAATAAGCTCAACGATGCGCGGATCTTCCATAGCTTTAGATCCCATATGGTTATTTAACCCCTTTGCATAAGGAACGGCATCGTAGGACTCTTGCAAACGTTTATTGATTTCCTTATCTACAAGGTCGGTCGTAATACCATTTGGACCAAGCCATGAAGCCTTACCTTTTTTTGGTTCCAGCGGGAGGTGAATCATGACTTCAAGTCCGTTTGCATGAGCAAGTTGCGCCTGTTCAGTTGCCTGTTCTAGAAAGGGCATGATCGCAATTGTAATAGGAATCTCCCCTCTAAAAAGGATTCAACGCCTTTTACGTTACCGCCAAAATCATCAATAATAATTGCCGCTTGTTTTTCTGCAGCAATGCAAATGGAAGCGGGCAGGATAAGTAGGGTTAAAAGAATAAGACTAATCTTTTTAAAAGGGATATGGCACATACATATAACTCCTTCAAATTGCTTTTCACATAGTTTGGCTCAAATAGTGGGTTGCTCATGTGGAAAAACTACAGGAAACTAATGACAAAAAAAGATCGATCCAATTGGACCGATCTTACTTGCGGATGTTAAAAGCGGCATTTAGTTGGCCGCGAAGCATTCGTTCTCTAACTTCCTGCTTTCGAATTGCTTTTTGTTCCATTTTGCGGATTTCGAATGTTTGCATACCATCTTCCATTTTGTTCGCGATGTCGACAAGTCGTTCGACATCTAGAAATGAATATTTGCGAGTGCCGCCTTTAGAGCGATCGGGAAACAGAAGCTTTCTCTCTTCGTAATAGCGTATCTTTCTTTCTGATAATCCTGTGAGTTCACTAACAACGCCTATGGTAATCACTTTTTTATCTTTGTAAGACACTCCACTCCACCTCGCTGCACGTAATAACCGCGTTGTTTATTAATTGTGTAATAATATATCACACATAGGAGAAGAGTGTGAATTAAATTGTTAGATTATCTTACAATGTACCTGTTCA
>BAXC01000114.1 GCA_001310375.1 Bacillus sp. JCM 19041
CAGGTTCATAAAAAGGCAGGCACCATAGAGTCTTGGGAACTTGTTTACGCATCAATATGAATTGCTTTCATCCGTTTTTTACCTTCACGGCACAAGTCAAATAATGGGCAAGACGCACATTTTGGAACTTGTGCTTTACAATGGTAACGGCCAAAAAAGATAAGTCGATGGTGTGCATCCGACCAATCTTCTTTTCTTATTTTTTTTTGTAATGTTTCTTCGACTTGCCTCACGTTGTCTTTCCATCTGCAAATTCCTAGACGTTTTGATACACGTTCGACATGTGTATCAACAGCTATTGCTGGTTCGCCAAATGCTACGCTCGTAACTACATTTGCCGTTTTCCTTCCAACGCCAGCAAGAGATTCGAGCTCTTCCCTTGTCTTTGGTACTTGTCCGTTAAATTCAGTAAGTAATGACTGAGCCAATTTCTTGATATTTTTTGCTTTATTTCTATATAACCCAATTGAACGAATGTCATTTTGTAATTCTTCAATCGAAACAGCTACATAATCTTCTGGTTTTTTGTATTTAGCAAACAACGCGGGTGTTACTTTATTCACTAATGCATCTGTGCACTGTGCAGATAAGACGACAGCTATTAGCAGCTCGAACGGGTTCTTATGTGTAAGCTCACATTCCGCTTCCGGAAACAGCTCACCCATTATGTCAATTGCATATTGTGTATCTTTTTTGAAAGCATGCTTTACTCCTTATAGATTTTCAAGCCAGTGAAATCCTGGAATGTTTTTTTGTTGTCCGTCGTTCTTTTTCCGTTCTGGCGGTGCTTTTTTCCGAAAGCGTTCACTATGGGCTTTCGCTTGTTCCACAGTTTGGACACCATTCTTTTTCCATTCAAAAAGAATTCGGTCTATATAACGGAAGTTAAGCTTTCCAGATACAACTGCCTCTCGCAATGCGGCTAAAATCAATTCTGTTGAATGCTGATCTTGATCAAACCACATCGACAATGTTTCGGCTTCAATTGGCGATAAAGGACGAGCGAATTCTTGCTCAAACCGTTTATAAAGTTGACCTTCCATCTCCGCTTGGTTAGTCGTTTCTCTCTGTGAATCAACCTTTTCCAAATGACCAACTAGTGCTGCCCATAATGGTTCTAATGAACAATATTCATATAAAATGCCCGACTCTTCATCAAGTCGATTTTCGATTGCAAGAAATCGTTTTCGTACAAGTGTTCCAATAAGCTTTGCGCATTCTTCTAATTCTAAAGTCATACGATCACTGAGTAATTGTGGTGTTGGAAATGCATCTCCAGCATCCAAGAACGACTGAATATGCAATAAAGCCACAAACTCATGTTCATTTATGTGTAAATCGTTGTAGTGCTCTAACAGTAAATGGGGAATCGATAAATGTTTTTGTTGAGCCATTTCATAAATACGTGTTGATTCAATCTAACCACCTCTAGACATCCAGTATACCACGTCTTCCTATGTGCTGAAAAAGAAAAAAGAAGTTGGCTATATGCCAACCTCTTTAGTTGCTATGGGTGCAAACGATTTAGCAAGCGCGGGAATCCAATTGTTTCGCGAACATGCTCAATTCCAGAGAACCATGCGACCGTACGTTCAAGTCCTAAACCAAAACCAGAGTGAGGAACGGAACCATATTTACGTAGATCCAAATACCACTGGTATTGCTCTAACGGTAAATCATGCCGATCAATTTCTTGTTTGAGCAATTCATAGTCGTGAATTCGTTCTGATCCGCCGATGACTTCACCGTATCCTTCTGGTGCAATTAAATCTGCACAGAGAACAACATCTTCACGCCCTGGAGCTGGTTGCATATAAAATGGTTTAAGTGACTTAGGGTAATGAGTTATAAATACAGGTTGCTCATAATGTTCTGCAAGTGCAGTCTCGTGCGGAGAACCAAAATCATCTCCCCATTTAATGTCATCAAAACCTTTTTCATGCAACATTTCCAAAGCTTTGTCGTAAGTAATACGAGGGAATGGAGCTTGAATCGCTTCTAGCTTTGATAAATCACGATCAAGCACTTTTAATTCAAGTTGACATTCTCTAAGAACGGCTTTAGCCAAGTACGAAACATACTGTTCTTGAATTTCCAAGCTTTCATCATGTTCGGTAAACGCCATTTCTGGTTCTATCATCCAAAACTCAATTAAGTGCCTACGTGTTTTCGATTTCTCAGCGCGAAACGTAGGACCGAATGTGAATACTCTTCCAAGTGCCATTGCCCCAGCTTCTGCATACAGTTGTCCACTTTGGGATAAATAAGCATCTTCTTCAAAGTATTTTGTGTGAAATAATTCTGATGTCCCTTCTGGCGAGCTGCCAGTTAAGATTGGTGAATCCAATTTAGTGAACCCATTTTCATAAAAGAATCATACGTTGATTTTATAATCTGGTTACGGATTTTCATGACGGCATGCTGCTTTTTTGAGCGTATCCATAGATGTCTGTGATCCATTAAGAATTCAGTTCCATGCTCTTTAGGCGTAATCGGATAATCTGTCGATTGATGAATCAGTTCGATATCCGTCACCGTTAACTCATAACCAGAAGGTGAACGTTCATCAGCTCTAACGATTCCAGTTACATACAATGAACTTTCTTGCGTTATGCTTTTTGCCGTTTGAAAAACAGCTTCCGCTACTTCTGCTTTAACAACTACTCCTTGAATGAATCCAGTCCCATCACGAAGTTGCAAAAAAGCAATCTTCCCACTTGAACGTTTATTTGCAATCCACGCTCCAATTTTTACTTCTTTATCAATGTAATGGCCCACTTGACCTATAGTTGTTTTCAAAACATCCATTCCTCCTGCAACGCTCCACGTTTATTCGCTATTTCACAATTCGTATTCATTATACACTTTGCCAATTTTACTAGTCAATTAAGGATTTATGCTTACACTGTAACTCTTCACATATTCACCCGTTTCAAAAGACATGTAATAAAACACTCTGGCTTGTTGGGCTGAATTATATGTAAATTCATAGATTGGTCTCCCGTCTTCCATTCCCAGCCGAACTGAATCAAACGATTCAACATTAAGTTCTTCACTTACTTCAGCTTTTACCTCTTCTTTTGAAACACCACTATCTGCTGGCAAAACAAGCGTGTTCTCCCTATCTTCGGTGTCATAACTTAGCCAAGCAATGGATTTTTCACCATCTTCATTATCACCAACAGCAACCCAATAGCCTTCACCACCATGATAAAATGAAAGATCCTCCACTGTTTGCAACAAATTATTGTTCAGCAAATAATCGGATGCTTCATCGGCCCCTTCCAAAAGAGGGCTGCGTATGGAATGATACATAAACAATCCCAAGCCTATAAAAACGAGGGCCAACACCATTGCAGCAATCGCCAGTTTCTTTTTCATTCGTAAACCCTCTTACACTTCATAAATGGTCATTGTAATTTTATTCGTATCTTTCTCATCAAGAGCAAAACCAAAGGTCAATCCTTTTTCTTTTAAGGTGCGATTTAATTGGTCAACCACTTTATAAAAATCATCTGTCCGTTCAACGGTCACAGTAGATAAGACTTTCATTTTCATTTCAGCACGTTCCATTTCCCTTCACAACCCTTCAATTTAATTATACAACCCAATATCTAGACTAGCCCACAATCATTACTAAACATACTAGCAGAAGCCTGTGCCATACTAAGCGTACGCCAGTTGAAGGGGGGCGATCAAATGAACCAAGATGGCTTAGCCGAGTGGTTTCAGCAAAATAAAGACACAGCAGCCCTGCTTTGTCGAGCAAATCAGTCCATTGAGGACGTTTGGGCTTTCCCGCTCAAACAAACCGCTTTTCCAGCGGCTTTTGACGCATCTTCTGCTAAGGTAGCAGATATGCAGGCTGAAACTGACTAAAAAACCTTCTACCTACACCTCAGGACGCTGCTATTGCAGCGTTTTCTTTAAATCATTGAACTGTAAAGATGCTTCCGCCAAAACTTTTTCTTTATCAATTGTCTTTAATTGTTTGTTTTCCATTAAAGCTTTACCTTGTACATATACATCCGTTACATCTGAGCCTTTTGCAGCAAAAACCAAATGAGATAGAACGTGATCATTAGGATGAAGATGTGCTTGTTTTGGCGATAGTAAAATAAAATCTGCCTCTTGACCGACTTCAATTGTACCTAACCGCTCATAGCGTAACGCCTTCGCTCCAGAAACTGTAGCCATTTGTAATCCTTCATAGGTTTCAATCATATCTGCCTGTTCATTAATCCCTCGTTGAAGCAAAACAGCAAACCGCATTTCTTCAAACATATCAAGTGCGTTATTTGATGCGGCTGAGTCCGTTCCAAGCGCTACCGTCACACCGTGTTTTAACATGCTCGCTACTTGAGCAACTCCCGAACCAAGTTTTAAATTACTTTTTGGATTATGGGATATAGCAGCACCATGTTTTTCAAGTAATTCCATATGTTGATCATACATGTGAACGCCGTGGGCAAAAAGCCAGTCCGTCCCTTCAAGCAATTGCCGCTCTTCAAGCAACTCAAGCGGATGCATACCATGTTCATCCATATAATCATGAATTTCTTTTCTCGTTTCCGCCAAGTGCATATGAACAGGAAGTGATTCATCTCTCGCCGCTTGGACAATACGTTCAATATAATCAGGCGGGCATGTATAAGGAGCATGAGGAGCCAGCATCGTTCGAATTCTACCATCAGCTCCTCGATTCCACTGCTTTGCAAATGAAAGGGATTCTGCTAATTTTTCATCTTGCTCTTCTTTAGAGCATAAGCCGATAACAGATCTCATTAACGATGCTCTCATCCCTACCGTTTCAATCGTTTCCGCAAACTCATGCATATGCAAATGATACATATCAACAAAAGTGGTTGTTCCAGATTCAAGCATTTCAACCATACTTAGATTCCTTGCCGCTTGAACTGATTTTCTGTCCAACTTTCTCTCATATGGCCAAATGGCTTCCTCTAACCAATCATTTAAAGCAAGGTCATCATTAATTCCCCTTAACAAAGACATACCTGGGTGCCCATGTGTATTAATGAGCCCCGGCATTAACCATTTCCCGTTCCCATCAATCACCTTACTTTTGTCACTTTGCTCTTTAGTAGGTTCCCCTGGTGAGACCAAAGCGAATCTGCCTTCCTTAATTGAAACATAACCGTGTGCAATAACATGTTTATCTGGATTCATCGTGATGATTTTTACATTCTTTATGATCGTATCCACTTAATCTTCCTCCCTAAAATGCAGGTGTTGCTCCAATAAGGTTTCAAGCTTTCCTTCATATACAGGAACCGGCGGCAACGAATCAATAAACGTCTTTCCATATCTTGTAGTTTTAATACGACGGTCAAATATAAAAACAGCCCCATAGTCTTGTTTTGTTCGAATAAGTCTGCCAAAGCCTTGTTTAAAGCGGATAACAGCTTGAGGAAGCGATAAATCCGTAAAAGGATTTTTACCCGTTTGTTTCGCTTGCTCAATCTGTGCCCGGTTAAGCGGCTGATTAGGTGGTGAAAAAGGCAAACGCACAATCATTAAATGTTCAAGCTCACTACCTGGTAAATCAATTCCTTCCCAAAAGCTGCTAGTTCCAAACAAAATCGCAGCTTGTTCTGCTTGTTTGAACATTTTCAATAACCTTGTTCGAGAACCGCTTGTTACACCTTGTCCAATTAAGTTTAATGAACTCGTTTCATCCAAATCTTTAACATAATAATATACTTTTTTTAGCATATCATAAGATGTAAACAGGACGAGCGCTTTTTTCTGTGTCAATTCTGCAATCCGCCAAATCTTAATCGCTATATCTTGAACAAAAAGTTCATCATTTCCCCCGCGTATATTAGGCACATCTGACGGGATAAATAATTTCATTTGCTTTTCGTATGAAAACGGCGATTCGACTTGACTCGTGTGTACACCAAAATCGTGCAAACCAAGTCTGTCTATTTGATAAGTAAATGATTGATTGACGGTTAACGTAGCAGAAGTCAATACAACACTTTTTTTCTGTGCAAAAAAGCGATCGGCGAGTTGATTCGCTACTTCAATCGGCTTTGCATATAAATAAGTGGCATTTTTTGCCCTTTTGGTTCAGCTTCTATCCAGTAAACAAATTGATCATCATATTCGAGCAACAACTCATACACAGATTGGACCTGTTCTTCAAACATAGCAATCGCTGCTTGAATATCAGCAAGCGTAGCACGAGTCGCATATGTTAACTCTTTTTCTTCTGAAACTAAGGTGTATGCTTGAGTTACCTCCGCCAGGGTTTTTTCTCCATGAAGTTGAATTCTCATTGCGCACTCTAAAATTGCTTGCCAGAGAGAACCTTGTTCAGAGAAACTTTTAAATACATAGCTTATACGACCAACATCTGTTGCATTATTGCCTTCACCTAAAGCAAAAACGTGAATCATGCGGAACAATTCATCTACATCTTCTTTTAAAAGACTTAATGCTTCCTCAGCATTTTTCAATGTGAGCGTTAACCCATGCGCTTTTGCCAACTTTAACAACTTCTGAATAGCACTATGGTCTTGCCCTTCACCTAACCTGGAAATAGCAAATCCAAATGATAAATAACTTGTTGAGACACCAAAATGGTTGCTTGCTGCTTCTTCTAAATGATGTGCTTCATCAATAACCGCATGAGAATAAGTTGGTAAGAGGGCATTCGATTGCACAACGTCTGTTAAGAGCAATGCGTGGTTTGTAATAATTAAATCTGCTGATTGAGCATTTCGTCTTGAGCGGTGGTAAAAACAACGTGAGAACCAAGGATTATACTTGCCTAAGTCTGAAACACCATCACTTTGGACTGTTAGCCAAAATGTTTTTCCACCACTTGATAAGTTTAATTCCTCTACATCGCCGTAATCTGTTTCTAATAACCAAATTAAAATCTGTGCCTTGGTTAAGCGAACATCATATGAATCATCGTCTGGTTGTTGCATCGCATGTTCAAATTTCCGTAAATCTAAATAATTCCCTCGTCCTTTTAACACGGCAGTTTTTATTGAAAAAGGAAGCACAGACGCCAAAAGTCGCAAATCCCTTTGCAATAATTGTTCCTGCAATGGAATCGTATAAGTTGATATGACAACAGGCTTTTTTTTCGTTTTTGCATAGTACGCACTTGGTACCAAGTAAGCCATACTTTTCCCAGTACCTGTTCCAGCCTCGATTAATGCATGTGCATGATCATTAAACGCGTCATGTACTTCATTCATCATCTTCCGTTGTCCGGGACGTTCCTCAAACGATGCAAATGCTTTAGCAAACGTACCGATTTCTCCAAAAATCACTTCATTTGATTCCGTAAACGTTTTGACCTCATCTTCTTCCGCATTTGAAACGTCTTCTTGAACAACTTTTTTTAACGCTAGTTGCCTAAAAACGTCTATCCCATCATCTCCGTGAGTGAAGTTGTTATCTTTTTATGGATTAGAGGTTGAAATAAAGCTGACCAATCGCTTTTTAACCCTTTTGTTATTTGAGAAAGTGTTTGTAAAGTAATGAGTGGTAAATGCTGCAGTTTATGTAAAAGGAAAAGAAACAATTCAGCTGTCATTTCAGCATCACTATCTGCTTGATGTGGCCGTTCATGGTCCATATCTAGACTACTTGTTAACTCCGACAGTTTATAACTTTCCTGCTTCGGTAATAATACCCTACTCATTTCAACTGTATCGAATTGAACAGTTGAAGGAAATTGCAGCTCTTCCATTTCCAATTGAGCTTTTAAAAACCCTTTATCGAACGGTACATTATGAGCAACAAAACCACTACCGTCCATAAACTTTAGTAAATCTGCAGCAACATCTATAAATGCAGGCGCCCCTCTTACGTCCTCATCCGTTATACCGGTCAATTCTGTGATAAATGGCGGAATGTCGCAAAACGGATCAACAAATGTGGAGAATCGATCCGTCACTTTGCCACCTTCACCTTAACAGCGCCTATTTGAATAATACGTGCGCCTTGCCTTGGAGCATTCCCAGTCGTTTCCAAATCAAGCACAACATATGTTTGGGACATTTTTCCACCTCAATTCACGGGATCTGTCCCGTTTCCATCCAGTTCTGCTGCTGATTTAATCATCAGCCAAGATTGTCTTGCACTTGCATCTGATTGCCCCAAATCATCAAGCAAATCAATTGCACGCACATCCCCTGTTATTGCTTTATTCCACGCAAAGCCGTGAAGCAGATCTGCCGTTTTTCCATGGATAAGCATTAATTGTTCGTAACAGTAACAAGCAAGCTCATGTTCGCCGAACCATTCCGTCAGTTTTGCAAGCGACTGCAATTGCTCTGTATCTTCACTTGTTTCCGCATACTCCATCCATGCTCCTCTTGCCTCTTCTTTGTCGTTATTTTTATAAAGTGCTAAACCAAAAATAACTAATGAATCCACATCATTACACGAGACAGCATATTGACGTAAACAGACAGCTGCATACTCATAACTCTCCATCCAGTAATAACAGATGCCTAAATTATACACGACATCTGGATTGTCTGCTAAGTAATTCGCCTTTTCCATATAGAGAATCGCTTTTTCTACTTGTTGGTCAACCATCTCAATTAAGCCTAATCCTAAATACGCAAAATGATGAATGAAAGGATCATTTGACGCTTGTAGGATATAAAAAAACACGCCTTACTGTCGTCAAACTCCTCTACATAAAGAGAGGCAAAACCTATATATAACTGACGAATATTATCTAATTCACCTAGCGCTAGTTCGTCTTTCAAAAAACTAAGGGCTTCATTAAAATGCTGTTCATTAAACAAGCGGGTACCTTCTGTTTGATAATTATATAAAGGACCTAAATGAGTGACACGTTGTTTTAGAATCTGTAATGCCTCGTCCATTGAACCCCACGTATCTAATAACTGTTGAGCCATTTGTTCAAGTGTATTTATATGAAGATCACTTTGGTTTACCGGCGAATTCCAAACCGATTCGTAAAGTGAATTCCATTTTCCAATCCATTCATGCAAAAGAAATCCCTCCCCAGGTTCGTATACACTCAGTTTGTATCACCTGGAAAGGGAATATGCGAATTAACGAACGGTAGAAGCTGGCTCTGTTCCTAGCATTTCGACAATGTGGTTGGATTCATCCAATATCGCCACTTTTGGTTGATGAACAAGTGCTTCAGCCGTTTCCATTATTGCATACGTTAGAATGATAACAACATCTCCAGGCTGTACTTTTCTTGCAGCAGCTCCATTTAAACAAATGTCTCCCTGTCCTCTTGGTCCCTTTATGACATACGTTTCAAAACGTTCACCATTGTTATTATTAACAATTTGCACCTTTTCATTTTCAAGTAAATCAACAGCATCCATTAAATCTTCATCTATTGTAATGCTGCCTACATAATTTAAATTCGACTCTGTTACCCGTGCACGGTGCAATTTAGCTTTCATCATCGTACGAAACATTATGCTCCACCTCTGTTGCTGTTAGTATATTTAATTAAGATATGGTCAATTAATCGGGCCTTCGAAAATTGATACGCAAGCGCCAAAATGACTGTACCTTCGCCATAATCAACGACTTTTAACGACGGGTACTCATAGGCCTCTACATAATCAATCGACCTACTGGTAATAAAGAAAGTTCATTTTCCACCATGTTCACAAGTTTCTTTATCTGACGTTCTCCTGAATTAGCAGCGTTTTGCAGCGTTTTATAAAGCATTGGTGCAAAAGCTCTTTCTTCTGGTGTTAAATTGACATTACGTGAACTTTTTGCCAAACCATCTTCTTCTCTAATGGTGGGACAACCAATAATTGAAACAGGCAAGAAAAATTCCTTGGTTAATTGCTTTATGATCGCCAATTGTTGAGCGTCTTTTTGACCAAAAAAAGCTTTGTGTGGACCAACAAGTGACAGGAGCTTAAGAACAACAGTAGCGACTCCGTCAAAATGACCTGGACGGCTTTTACCGCATAAAACATCTGCACCTTGTCTCACGTGAATTAATTGCGTAGGACCATCAGGATACATGATCTCTTCAGTAGGGCAAAATAATACATCACAACCAGCCTCGGATGCAAGTCGACTGTCAACTTCTAACTGTCTTGGATAAGATTCAAAGTCCTCACCAGGACCAAACTGTGTTGGATTGACAAAGATACTGACAACTACAATATCACATGTTTTTTTTGCTTGTTCCATTAATGAAAGGTGGCCTTGATGGAGTGCTCCCATTGTCGGGACCAAACCAATTGTCTTATTCTTCGAGCGAGCTACACTAAGAGCTTTATCTAGCTGCTTTACATCTTTAGCAACAATCACGATTTATTTCCTCCATATAAGTGAAGCCAATCGGTATCTTTCATTGTATACGTATGCTCTTTAGCTGGAAAATCACGCTGCTTGACTTCCTGTACATAAGAAGAAAGACCTTCTTGAATAATGTGGGAAATGCTCGTATATTGTTTCACGAATTTAGGGACCCGTTCTGACTCATAACCAATCACATCATGGTAAACAAGAACCTGGCCATCCGTTTGATTTCCAGCACCAATGCCAATAATCGGGACCGTCACTTCACTCGTTAGTAGCGCACCTAACTGATGGGGGATGCACTCGGCAACGATTGCAAAGGCACCTGCTTGCTCAAGTGCTTTTGCGTCTCTCACAAGGCTCTCTCCATCTTCCTGTGCTTTTCCTTGGACTTGATAACCACCAAGGACGCCAACAGACTGAGGGGTTAAACCAATATGCCCAACAATTGGTACACCTGCAGCAACCAGTTGTCTTACAGTATCTCCGATCTCTACGCCGCCTTCTACTTTTATAGCGTCCGCCCCTGCTTCTTGCATAATACGACGCACATGTTGAGCCGTTTCTGCAAAAGGTCCGTGATAAGAGAAAAATGGTAAGTCTGTTACAACAAATGTGTCTCTTGCCCCACGTTTAACAGCCTTTGTGTGTAATACCATATCGTCAACAGTGACTGGAATTGTTGAATCATAGCCTAATACAACCATTCCCAATGAATCACCTACTAAGATCATATCAACACCAGAGCGTTCAGCTAATTTAGCTGAAGGAGCATCATAAGCAGTAACCATTGCGATTGGTTCACCTGCTGCTTTCATACTTTTTAACTGTTTTGTTGTTTTCATTTTCATCCTCCTGTTTCATGTGTCCAATTTTGTGGAACTGCATGAAACGGCGAAAGCTCCTTGCCAATTTTGCAAGGAGCTAAGTCGCACATAAGCATTAGTCCCGGTTCTTGTTTAAGAATCCAGGCGATGCCGAGCGCGTAATCCCACTGATTTTTGGGTGCCGTTCTAGCAGATACAGCCCTTGCGCCATTAGTATATCATACGCTCATGGTGATGTGTCGAGTTCTATATCTGCTGAATAAATCAAATGCTCTTTTCCATTTTTATCCTCAAGACATAAAAGGCCGTCATCCGTTATCCCATGGGCGTAACCATAAATTGTTTTTTTAGGCATACGCGCAGATAAGAATGTATGAATGCTAATTGAATGTGCTTCCCAAAGAGGTTTAATGGTTTTAAATCCTTTTTCAATGTATTGCTCATAAAGCCATTCAAACTCATTTAACACTTCAGCAACTAACTGAGCTCGTGATACAGGACATGCCGTTTCTGAACGAATAGACGTTGCAACTGCCTCTAATTCGTCGCCAAATTCTTGTGCGGTTTGATTGCAATTAATTCCAATACCAACGATAACGTATTTTAATGAGTCTGGATCTGCCGCCATCTCAGTCAAGATGCCTACAAGTTTTTTTCCATTAAATAAGATATCATTTGGCCATTTAATATCGCATGATAAACCACTTACTTTTTCAATCGCTCTTGTCACTGCTACAGCAGCCAACAAGGTTAACTGTGGAGCTTTTTGAATTTCGATTTGCGGTCTAAGCAACAGCGTCATCGAAATAGAATCTCCAGCTTTTGCTTGCCAGTGTCGACCTAGCCTTCCTCTTCCACCCTCTTGCTGATTCGCTAACACGACCATGCCTTCTTTTTCATTTTTTGCCGCAAATTCGTGAGCTAGTGGTTGAGTGGAAGATACCGTCTCAAAATAATGGATCTGCTTTCCTAACATTTTTGTGTTAAGAAAAGCTTGCACATCGTGTGGGAAAATTGTGTTTGGAGCACTAATAAGTTTGTACCCTTTTCGCGGTGCTGACTGAATTTCATAGCCTTGTTCGCGTAAAGCATTTAATTGCTTCCAAATAGCTGTTCTTGAAACTCCTAAAGCTGTGCTCATATCTTCCCCAGACACATACTCTCCTGATTGCAGCAAACGGAGTAAGTTCGTCTTCACCTTTGCACCTTCTTTCTGTTTGCAAAAAAAGTCAATAATGATTCTTTTTCATTAGAAACAACCCCCTCAACAACAGATTGTTCTAGTTGTAAAAGCTCGTTTTTAATCCATGGCCCAGCTTGAACTTGTGTTACTTCCAATAAATCTTTTCCAGATATAGCAAGTTCGTTTGATTTTTTTATTGGTAATTGCTTGGACAACGATTCAATTTCCTCTGAAGACAGCGCATCCAACTCTCTCATTCGACGCGATTGTTCCACGTATGAGACAATCTTTAGGCCCGCCTGATACATATCCCATTTGCTCCAAGAAGAAAGTAAACGCCTTTGATACGAGATAAATGCTTTCTTAAGAAATGTTTTATTTTTGTTACTTAGTGGAATTTCTTTTAGAAACGCCAATGAATTCATACAAAGCGTAAATTCAAACCAAGCTCTCTTTTCGTCTTCCCATTTTTCAATGGGAAGAAGCTTAAGTTCTTGATAATGGTGCTCAGTCAGTTCAAGGCCTGGAATCCAAAAACCCACCCCTGTCCGCTCAAGCAAAGAAAATGCATTTGCGGCGTATGCCCCTTTTAATAATCCCTCTAATTCATGTGTCATCCGCTCCATTGCAACCTCGGCTAACATAAAAGCGCGATTTTTCATTTCTGTTTCAAGCTCTTGATCTGGACTAAAACCAAGAACACTAGTAAACCTTGCAGCCCGTAGTATCCGAAGTGGTCTTGCATAAGTGTTTCTTTTGCGTTATGAGAACGAAGCTTACACAACTTCAAGTCCTCCTGACCACCAACATAATCAAGCACATTGCCCATTTCATCAAAGGCAAGTGAGTTAATTGTAAAGTCGCGGTTTTTAACGTCCTCTTCAAGCGTTGCTCCCCTATAAGAAGTAATTTCAAAATGGGATTGATTACACCGAACGAGTATCGTCTGGTGGCTCCTATTCACTTGAACCGTTTTCGCAAATAATTCCTTAATGACCTCCACCGTTGCAGAGGTAGCAATGTCAATGTCATGTACTTCGCGTTTAAGTAAATAATCACGTACGGCCCCTCCAACAATATAGCCTCGTAGCCTGAATCATTGATCCTTTTTAAACAAGCTAATGCATCTTGCCAACTCATTACATCGTATCTCCTTGTAGCATCTTCTCATATAGCCGCTCATATTGACTGACAATAAACTGCGAATAAAAAGTCTTCTTTACCCGTGTTAATGCTGCTTCTTTAAACGAATCGTGCAGCTGGTCATCACTAAGCAACCGAATGGCTTTTTCCGCAACTTCTTCAATATGACCAAGTTGAACAAGATACCCACTTACTCCATCTTCGATCACTTCCGGAATTCCTCCAATTGATGTTCCAATAACCGGAACTCCACAAGCCATCGCCTCTAACGCAACAAGACCAAAACTTTCTTTTTCACTTAACAACAACATTAAGTCGCTCATTGAAAGAAGTTCTGCTATATGCTTTTGGTTACCAAGTAATAGAACATGATCTTCTAGTCCTTGCTCATAGACAAATTGCCTCGCAATCGGCACTTCTGGTCCGTTTCCTATCAATAGCAATTTTGCACGTCGCTGACGAATAATTAATTGAAAACTTTTTAAAATGTCAATAATTCGTTTCACAGGTCGGAAATTAGAAATATGTATAATAACATCCTCATCTTCTAGAATACCATAATGAGCACGCAAGCCTTCCACCGGCTTCGGATAGTAAACATGCTCATCAATAAAATTATAAACTGTTTCAATTGGTTTATTTGTATTAACAAGCTCTTTTGTTTGCCCCACTAAATTATTTGAAACAGCTGTTACCATATCTGATTGTTCAATACCAAATTTAATCAGTTGTCTAAGAGAAGGGTCAAACCCTAGTACAGTTATATCTGTTCCATGTAATGTTGTCATAATTTTTATATCCCTTCCGCTCATTTGTTTTGCAAGAATCGCACAAACAGCATGGGGAACGGCGTAATGGACATGTAAGAAATCAAGGTTATGCGTACGAATGACCTCAGCAATTTTACTAGCAGCAGTTAGATCATGTGGTGGGTGTTTAAATACTGCATACTGATTCACTTCTACTTCATGAAAGAATATATTTGGGTAAATTCGATCATCTAATCGAAA
>BAXC01000115.1 GCA_001310375.1 Bacillus sp. JCM 19041
TCCAAGAGAGCGCCACCGATGTTGAATAGATCTCGTTTAAATCAACCGGAAGCGAGCCAGCATTCAAAATTTCAGCAATGAACCGCGTTTCTTCAGTCGTAAACGAACCTTCAATCATAACATCCCGACTAAATATTGGTTCACTAACCCTTGCCGCAGATAGAAAGGCAGGCTCTTCTTGTAATTGTTCTTCTTGATAACTATTCTCTTCTTCATAGTCAAGCCAAATAACAAGCAAATTTTCCCCTTCTGGTCTCTCCGATATTTCTCTCGTAACTTCCCCGAATTTATCCGCATCATCGAGAGTCAATGTCACAATTGGCTGGTTTGTTTCAGCATGAAGGGTTGCACTTGAACCGTTTTGAGTAAGATCACTTCCATCAAGGAGAATATTATCATCGACATCACGAATCGTTAGTTCTCCACCAGTAGCTAAAATCTCTCTTGCAGATTCTTGATCTTGTACACCGGCAAGCTGAACGCGGATCCGGTTGTCTCCTTCAATTTGAATGGTTGGCTCTGAAACGCCAATTGTATTCACACGTTCATTTAATGCAGTAGTTGTGGATAATAAAGCTTCATCATTAATGGTATCTCCTTCATTAATGGGCTCGACTTCATACAGAACTTCAAACCCGCCTTGAAGATCAAGCCCTAAATTAACATCATTAATGACAGGCTTAGCAAAAAAAGCTATACCTGTAGCCATAAGGGCAACTATGAAAAAGAAAAGGGCAATCCTGCCTTTTTTCACCATACATTCTTCCTCCTACGCTCTCTAGCTGTTTGTATGTTGCTGTTCAGTTGCCGCCTCAAATTCTTTAAACCAATCGACTGGTTCTTTATACGCGTTTACCGTCAACCAAGTCATATACCTTGAGGCTGAATCGAGAGCAGCTCATCTACAAATGCATAAAACGGCATAAATTCTTTCCGCTTCTTTAACTTGTCCATACAATAAGTCCATAGATTCTCTTCCGTCACCCGATTATAACCAAGCTCATGGAATTCTTCTAGCTTAATGATAAGAACAGGTCGTACATCTTCTTTCCAACTTTCAAATTGTTGTTTCTCACTCATCTACCCAACCCCTCTAAAGAAAACAGTAAGTATACATATACTAACAAATAAAAGCAGTTCCTGCTATCTTATCTCAATTTAACCAATCTGTTTGTTGTCACACATGCTTGTCATGTCCTGTCCAACTGAGCATAGATATAGTATTAAAACAGGCTCTTAGACGAAAAGGCAGGGTTGCCATGACTAAACAAACTTTTATTAGAGGTACGCTAATTTTAATAGCAGCAGGCTTTATTACAAAAGTTTTGGGCTTCATCAATCGAATTGTGATGGCCAGAATGCTTGGTGCTGAAGCGTCGGCCTTTACATGATGGCCATTCCTACAATGTTGTTATTGTTGACATTAACACAACTTGGGTTACCCGTTGCCATAGCAAAACTAGTAGCTGAAGCAGAAGCTATCGGAGACAGGCAGCGTATAAAAAAAATCCTTGCCGTTTCTCTTGCAATAACTGGACTACTTAGCATATTGTTTACAGCAGCGATGTTTCTACTTGCTCCATTAATTGCAACAACGATGCTAACCGATTCTCGCGCAATCTTCCCATTATTTGCGGTTATTCCAATTGTGCCTATTATAGCACTTTCTTCTGTTTTACGCGGCTATTTCCAAGGCCGTCAAAATATGAAACCTACAGCCTATGCACAAGTGATTGAACAAATCGTACGCATTACATTAGTAGCAGTTTTAACTGCAGCTTTTATGCCTTTTGGCTTAGAGTACGCTGCTGCTGGTGCGATGCTATCTGCGATTTGTGGCGAGTTCGCTTCCTTGCTCTATATGATGTTCTTGTTTAAATCACAGAAAACCTTTCGTTTTAGACGACGGTTTTTTTCTACAATAAAAGGAGAAAGAAAAACCCTTTCTGACTTACTTCATATTGCTCTTCCAACGACGGGAAGTAGACTTATTGGCACTACTGCCTTATTTTTCGAACCAATTGTTGTTGCTCAAAGTCTGGCCATAGCAGGAACTATGACAGTTGTGGCTACACAACAATACGGTCTGCTCGTTGGCTATGTTGTTCCTTTGTTGACACTACCAACTTTTATTACGTATTCCTTGTCTGTTTCACTGCTACCTAATTTAAGCGAGGCCGCCGCAAATAAACAAACTGTCTTAATTCATCATCGATTAGAACAAACGTTACGCATCGGCTTTTTGTCTGGTGGAATATGTGTTGTTGTTCTTTATGTATTTGCAAGTGAACTGATGACTTTAATGTATAATGCTCCTCACGCAGCTCCTATGTTACAAATCATGGCTCCATTTGCGTTATTTCTCTATTTGCAAGGTCCGCTGCAAGCTGCGCTACAAGCGTTAAATTATGCCAAAGTCTCGATGATGAATAGTTTGATTGGTGCTGTTGTTAAAACAGCCGCTATCTTTGCTCTTGCATCAAATGCTAATTTGGGCATTATGGGTGCTGCTTTAGCTATAGTCATTGGTTTTGTACTGGTCACTTTGTTGCACTTCGCATCTATTGCGAAGACAACTGGTTTTGCGATTCACGTACGACCTATGATTAAGCTTTTGTTTTTAATTATGGCAACAGCTTACATCGGTGTCCAAATCGATACACATTTATTTCACTCACTTCCTTATGCAGCAAAAGCACTTTGTTCCATTACCATCACTTCACTAGCCTATGTCATTGGGGTCTTCGCTCTTAAACTTTTATCAAAAGAGGAGCTACGTCGCTTTCCTATCATTGGAAAATACATGTAAAAAGCACTTTCTGCTTTAGCAAAAAGTGCTTTTTCTTTTTACCAAAAAAAACAAACTAGCTAACGCTACCCCCGCAATTGCCCCTAAAGCAATTGGGTAACCCCAATTGTAGCCATAGCCTCCGTAAAAACCTCCATAACTAAATCCACGTCTTCCTAAAGGCTGCAAATAAACATGGTCCCTATCCACACGAACAATCCGTCCATAATGACGCTTTCCACATTGCTCTGTGATATAGACATTTTTACCAATGTTTTCATGGCATATCTTATGATAATTCTCTCCCATATGAGAACCTCCTTCCACGTTCGTACACAATAGCATATGAAGCGGAATTTCAGACGTGTCCACATCTATCACGGGGAGAGAACCAATTTCATAAGGGATCAATAAAAAAAGAATGCTTGCCTTTTATTGAACAATAAGAGATTTTGCGAATATCACGGTAGCCAAATGATCGTAATTGTTGGCGAAGCCACAGTTCTGTCTGTTTCAATTCATTAAGTCCCTCTTGCTGGATCGTTCCATCTATGATCAAAGGCAAAGGAATAAATGTTTGTTTCGCCTGTTCTCTCCCCACATTTATTTGACGATCCTTATTTAAAACACGTATCTGTTTTCTTAAAAAAATGTAGGCTAAGAATAAAATTAGACACACCATAAACAACTGTACATGAACATATGGGGTTAAAACTGAAGCTATAACTCCCCCAATTAAAAGACATAGGGCAAATTCTCCTGTTTGCATATGACCAATTTCCGTTTTCCTTTTTACTAGCAACATCATTCGCATGGAACTATAAACCGCGATCGCTTGAAGCAACACGAACTTTAGCAGCATCTGCATCTCCTCCAGCATACGTTACTGCTACTATTCCCGGATCATCCCCTTTTATCCAACATGACCTAGCATGTTTTCCTTGTCCAGGCATATGTATAAAAACAAGTAAACTTTTAGAGGGAGGAACTTTATGGAAAGCGGACGTTTTCTACCAGCAATCTTTATCGGTGCCACGGTGAGTATTGGAATTTCTGTTGTAATAAGCGCCTTAGTTGCAACATTGCTTACACTCACTTCACTCACCGAACACTCTGTTAGCTGGGTCATGATCACTTTTGCTTTTATTGCCTTGTTTATTGGAGGCTTTATTGCTGGTGGTAAAGCAGGAACGAAAGGCTGGCTAGCAGGGGCTTTAACTGCTTTAATTTTTTCTGGCATCGTATTAGCGATTAGTTACCTTGGTTATAATGAAGTGGTTTCTGTAAAACAATTGTTGCTTTTCGCAGGTTATGTTGGGGTTTCATCATTAGGTGGGATAATTGGAGTTAACTTGTCAAATGCAAGTAATTAACAAAAACATGGCTAGGAATCCCGGCCATGTTTTTTCTTATTAATCAGATTGTACCACTTCACGAATCGCTGTACGGTCGTACGTTAACTTGCGGTTATCGTTCACAAGAAGAACGACTACAGATTCGTCAATTGAATCAATTACGCCGTGAAGACCGCCAATCGTGATAATTTTATCACCACGTTGTAGCGATGCATGCATTTCTCTTACCTTTTTTTGCTGCTTTTGTTGCGGACGGATAAGCAAGAAATAAAACAGCACGATGATCCCGATAAATGGGAGCATTGTTACTAATAGGCTTGCACCTTCATTCATAAGAAAATCCTCCTTTCTTTCATACGAAACGCCAAAACATTGTTAAAAGTTCTTAGCGTTCTCCTTGTTAAAGCCATAGTCCTCAAAAAACTGTGCGCGAAAATCAAGTAGACGATCGTCCACAATAGCCTGGCGAACTTGCTTCATTAAATTTAAAAGAAAATACAAATTATGGTAAGTCGTTAAACGAAAGCCAAATGTTTCTTCACATTTAATGAGGTGCCGTATATAAGCACGCGAGTACGTTCGGCATACATGACAATCGCAATTCTCATCCAACGGACGAAAATCTCTTGCGTATTTCGCATTGCGGACAACCAATCTTCCTGCACTTGTCATACAAGTCCCATTTCGCGCGATGCGGTTGGCAAGACGCAGTCGAACATATCAATACCTCTTATTGCCCCGTCAATTAACGAATCAGGCGAACCGACCCCCATCAAGTACCGAGGTTTATGCTCCGGCATTAATGGCGTGGTGAACTCCAGTACGCGATTCATGACATCTTTCGGTTCTCCGACAGACAGTCCACCTACAGCATAACCGGGGAAATCTAGCGATGTCAAATCTTTTGCGCTTTGTTTTCGAAGTTCTTCATATTCTCCACCTTGTATGATTCCAAATAGTCCCTGCTGACGATCTTTTCCAGATTGCTGATGTTCTGTTAAACACCGTTCTGCCCAACGACTCGTTCTTTCTACTGATGATTTCATATACGAATAATCAGCTGGATAAGGTGGACACTCATCAAAAGCCATCATAATATCTGACCCAAGAGAATGTTGAATCTGCATCGCTTTTTCTGGAGAAAGAAACAACTTTGCTCCACTTAAGTGATTTCGAAAATGAACACCTTCTTCAGTAATTTTTCTCAAGTCACTCAAACTAAATACTTGGAATCCACCTGAATCAGTCAAAATCGGTTTATCCCAATTCATAAAGGAATGTAATCCACCTGCTTCTTCAATAATATCTTCTCCAGGCCTTAACCATAAGTGATACGTATTACTTAAAATAATCTGTGCATCCATTCTCTCAAGATCTTCCGGACTCATTGTCTTAACTGTCGCTAGTGTGCCTACCGGCATAAACATTGGTGTTTCAAATGAGCCGTGAGGTGTATGAACACGCCCGAGCCTCGCTCCAGATTGCTTACATGTCTTTATATGTTCATAAGTAACTGCTGCAGTCAATTTCCTCTTCCCTTCTTCCTACGGTCGTATAAACATCGCGTCGCCAAAACTAAAAAATCGGTAACGTTCTTTTACTGCGTGCGTATAAGCTTGCAATAAAGGTTCTTTACCAACGAGTGCACTTACTAACATCACTAGTGTAGATTTAGGAAGATGAAAGTTTGTGAGCAGGCCATCGACCGCACGATACGTATATCCTGGATAAATAAAGATTGATGTCCAGCCAGATGCAGGTACAAAAGCATCATGTTCAGAGTAAATGGTTTCAAGCGTACGGGCCGAGGTCGTTCCAACTGCAACGATTCTCCCGCCTGCTTTTCTAGTGTTTCTTAAAATCGTTGACGCTGATTCACTAAGCTCATAATACTCCGAGTGCATTAGATGGTCTTCTACACTCTCTACACTTACTGGACGAAACGTACCTAAGCCAACATGCAATGTCAAGTAAACAATTGAAACCCCTTTTTCTTTAATGCGATTAAGTAATTCTGCAGTAAAGTGTAAACCTGCTGTAGGTGCTGCAGCAGAGCCTAACTGATTTGCATAAACCGTTTGATATCGGTCTGCATCGTCAAGGCGCTCTTTTATATATGGCGGAAGCGGCATTGTTCCAAGACTTTCAAGAAGTTCATAAAAAACGCCTTCATACTTGAATTGAAACTGCCTTCCCCCATCAGGAAGAACGTTCGTGCAAATAGCACTAAGCGCCCCCTCACCGAAAGAGACTTCCGTACCAACTTTAATTCTCTTTGCTGGCTTTGCTAACGTTTCCCACAAATCACTTTCAAGCTGTTTCAACAACAACACTTCAATAACAGCTCCAGTTTCTTTCTTTTCTCCAATCAACCTGGCTGGGAGAACTTTTGTGTCATTTAGAACGAGACAATCTCCAGCCTTTAATTCCGTTTCAATATCAGAAAAAGCCTTATCGCTCACTTCTTTAGTTTGTTTATCCAGCACCAACATACGAGAATCAGTCCTCGTTTTCAAAGGCGTCTGGGCAATTAGCTCTTCTGGTAATTCAAAATCAAAATCATTTACATTCACATTATCACCTTATCCGTCTTAACTGAAACGCTCCTTGCATGAAACCTTTCTTAGCATACATGGCATTCCTACTCCGTGCAACAATCTTAGCGCCGGAACAATGAGAACAATAAAGAAAGCACGATACTAATGATAATACATGTCACAATTGGAAAATAAAATGAGACTTGCCCATTTTTAAAAAACAAGTCACCTGGCAGACGTCCAAGTGGTATATAACGTCCAAGCAATTGCCAAAGCAGACCAATAAAAACCAGAACGACACCAACAATAACGAGTGTCTTACCCATTCTTATAGTCCATTCCATAATGAGAATAACAAAGCGGCGTCGCAATCCGTCCTCGAGGGGTTCTTTGGATAAAGCCGATTTGCAACAAGTAAGGCTCATAAACCTCTTCAATCGTATCGGATTCCTCACCAATTGTTGCAGCAATAGTTTCAAGTCCAACTGGACCGCCATTAAATCTCTCAATCATGCCTTTTAACAGTTTGTCATCGATATGATCAAGACCTAGTGGATCAACGTGAAGCTTTTCCAACGCATCACTTGCTCCCTTAAGAGTAATCGAAGGATCTCCACTAACTTGTGCAAAGTCTCTAACTCTCCGTAAAAGACGATTTGCTATACGAGGGGTCCCTCTTGAACGTCTCGCAACCTCAAGTCCCGCTTCTTAGAAAGATCTGCACCAAATACTTTTGCAGATCGTTCAACAATCAAGGCAAGTTCATTCGGGTTGTAATACTCAAGCCTCGACAAAACACCAAATCGATCTCTTAACGGAGAAGAAATCATTCCCGCCCTTGTTGTCGCACCCACTAATGTGAATGGTGGTAAATCAAGTCGGACAGAGCGAGCTGTCGGTCCTTTTCCGATAACAATATCGAGGCAGAAATCCTCCATCGCTGGATATAGAACCTCTTCTACTACACGATTTAAGCGATGAATTTCATCAATAAAAAGAACATCCCCAGGTTCAAGTGCCGTTAGAATTGCAGCTAAGTCACCAGCCCTTTCAATAGCAGGACCAGATGTTGTTCGAAGCTCTCCACCCATCTCTGTCGCAATAATGGCAGCAAGCGTTGTCTTCCCTAGACCAGGCGGCCCATATAAAAGCACATGGTCTAATGCCTCTTGTCGCATTTTAGCTGCTTCCATAAATACAGCTAAGTTGCTTTCACTGATTCCTGACCAATATAATCTTCCAAAGTGTTTGGGCGTAAATTTTGTTCGTTCGCCATTTCGGCTTCCGTTGCCTCCGCAGAGACGATACGGTCTTCCATAGTAGTCACCCCGCTATTAGGTCTTCAGCATAAGCGCAAGTGCACGCTTTATGTATCCATCTGTTTCAAGGTCTTCATTTTTAAGCTGTTTTTCAACCTTTTTCAATTCTTTATCGACATAGCCAAGTGCTCGCAATGCCTCCAGAGCATCTTGTAAATCAGCATTTTCTCTATTAACCGTATTTTGTGCTGATAAATTTATTAGTGATGGCGAAAACTCTTCCAATTTCCCTTTTAAATCAAGTATGATTTGTCGAGCAGTTTTCTTCCCAACACCCGGAAATCGAACAAGGAGTGCATCATCTTCTTCTTCAATCGCTTGAACAATATGTTCCGGTTGTCCAGATGCTAAGATAGCAAGCGCCCCTTTTGGTCCTATCCCACTTACATTAAGCAGCTTCTCAAATAAAGCACGCTCCATTTTGTTTGAAAAACCGTATAGACGTTGAGTGTCTTCACGCACATAATGATAGGTTGGAACAATTAATTCTGTCATTGTATTTTGAGAAAAGCGGTACGGATTTGCACAAAAAATTTGGTACCCAACCCCGTTTGTTTCAACAACAAGGTATGCGGGTTCAATTTCAACTAATACCCCTTTAATATAATCAATCATTTAGTTTCTCCCTTACTTTTGTAAAAAGCGAACGTTTATTTCTATTTTAGCATAGAGAAACTTTTTCGTCATTAACGTCAAACGACACGACAAAAAAACTGCTAAAACTAGCAGTTTCATTTTAATACAGTTGTTCAAGAGTATCCGTTAGCATTTGTAAATCGGTTATACGAATCCCCTCGTTAAGCTCTTGTAACTGATTTGTCGTTAGATCACTGACGCTTATGTCATCGTAAATATGAACAATATTCATCGCTTCTCGCTGTCCAATAAATAGTACTATTTCCATGTCTTCAGTAAAGCCGATATAACCGTCACGTTTGACTTCGGGAGACACGTCGAGAATTTTCTGTCTAAAATGAGCGAAACCAACTGATTGATCAACTAATTGCCAATCTTCATATTCCGCCCAAAAATCTTCCATAGCCCAGATCGTTTCGTTAACACGTTCTTGTCTTACTTGACCATCCGCAAAAACCGTTTCTAACAACACATCTGTTGATGAAGGTTGTACTTGTTCACTTTCAACAGTCATTGGAGAAGCTTCTTGCTTTTGTTCTTCATGGATAAGCAAAGAAAAACTACCATAAAAAAATCCGACAGAAACAGCTCCTAGTGCAAAGGGAACCCAATTTCGGTTCACTAGTTGTTTGATCATCGCCATCTCCCCTATGTTCTAAGTAGCTCTATCATTGGCTTATTCTTCCACCTTTATTCACTCTCCTGAAAATTGACACAAGATGCTCATAAAATCTTTCTATGTAAGCGCATAATTCAAGTTAAAATGGGCATAGATGAAACGAGGAGAGTGATACTATGACAAAACAATTTAATATGGTTCTCGCATTAACGTTCATTCTTTTCTTGGCCGCTTGTGGCGGAGCTGATAATAATGACGATGCAGACCAAACAGAAGAAAATAACACAGCTAACGGAGAAACGTTAACCATTCAAGCAATGAACTTTCAATTTGATCAAGAAGAATATTCGGTTCCTGCTGGTGAAATGACGATTGAATTAGAAAACGCAGAAGGTAACCATGGCATCATCATTAAGGGCGCTAATGAAGGCGAAGACATTGTTTTGAACAGTTCAGGGTCTACTATGGCTACTCTTGAGCCTGGCGAATACCAAATTGAGTGCAGTATCCCTTGTGGCTCTGGTCATAGTGATATGGTTTCTACTTTAATCGTAACGTAAAAAAAGGCCCTTAAGGTGCCGCACCCCAAAAGTTAGAGTCTAAAAACTCACTTTTGGGGTGTTTCGTATGGTCAAATATAGTGACGCATTTAAAGAAATGTTCAAGAATATCTTGATGGCAACGATGGATATAAACGGTTGGCGAAGAAACACGGCATAACTTCACCTAGTATAGTGATGGAATGGATACGAGCTTGTGTGGGTATTCCAGAAGCAACGTATCATTACCACACCAAGCCGTTACGCGCCCTGATCCTGATCCCAAATTAAAACGACGGATTCAACAAATTTATCACCAGCATAAGGTGAGGTATGCTACCGCCGGATTCATGCTCAATTGCGAGCCGAGCGCTGGATGATTAACCAAAAAAAGTGTTGCGACTCATGAACGTGCTGGGTTTAGCTTGTGTGAAGTTTGTTCGAAAGTCCCGTTACCGTTCTTGGCAATACCAACACAACAAATGGGTAAAAATCCTTGAGACCAATCGTATTTTCCAAAGTATGTCTAGAAAAGCAACATGTGAAGTCGATGCATCTATAGAAAATTTCTTCGGTTTATTAAAGGAAGAAATGTACTATGGTGAGCCTTTGCTTTCTTATGATGAATTAGAAAAACGAATTCATGAGTATATGAACTATTACTATTATCATCGAATTTAATTAAAACTGGCTGGCAAAAGCCCGGTTCAATACCGAACTTCAACCAGCCAATCAGTTAAATAATAAAAACTCTTTTGGGGTTCACTACCTAAGGTGCCTTTTTTAATGACTTTCCTCAAACGGTCGCTTTGCTGCATCCCCTAAATCATTCATCATGTCACTAAACGTATCTTCTACTTCTTTAAATGCAGCTCCTGAACGAAGGCGATCGTCCATTTTTTGCATATTGGAATACATATTTCGCTCTGAAGTTACGATAACATTTTTCCCATCGTCTACAGATTCACCTAACTGATTTTTGATTTTATGATCCAAGTCATTCTGCTGTCCTTCCGCCTCATAACCAACAACAACATCATTTCCATTCATCATAACTCGCGCGCCTTTTAACGCCATCCATCTTTCGATTTCAGACCTCATAGATTGTACCTGATTTCCATCATAATCACGATGATAATGAGCTTGTCTATCTTTTGTATGGTTATTCATCGATGATTTTTTGAAATTCATCCCTCTATGTCCTTGCTCTGATCTCCTATTTAAAATGCCGTTTTCATCAACCATGCCTGAACGATGATTCCCGGTCATCCCACGGAATTGATTCGCTTTATGGCTATGTTCATAATTGGCACGTGCATTATTCATACGACCATTTTTACTGGAGAAACGATTGTCTTGATAATATTCCTTTCCTCCAGCGCCAGTTCCATAATAAGGATAGTTTGCTGTATAACCACCTTCGTCATAACCCATTTGCGCATCAGAACCACGGTACATATTTGCATTTGACCCTTGATTTTGGCCACATCCGGTTAGACCGACCATCATCACGCTGGCGCACATAAACGTTAAAGCTGCTTTTTTCATTTTAACTCCCCCTTTCGAACTTAGTTTGTACCGAAAGAGGGAGTTTAACCTGTTAGATGTTGCCTTTTATAAAATTCACTTATTCCTGAGAATCTTTTTCTTCGTATGCATTTACTTGTTGCCTAGGCTCATATTCCTGCATTATTGGCTGTTCAGGATTCAACCCTTGTTGATACATTTCATTATGCGGCATCATTCTCGGCGCTTGATTGTGCTCCAATGAGAATGGTTGCTGTTGGGGTACTTGAACTTGACGGTTAAAAGACTGCTGATACATCGGCATATTCATTTGTTGGGGTTGATATCCTTGATTTGATTGCCCATGCATCAAATTTTGTTGATGGTAATTAAGTTCTTGTTGCGGCATTCCATAATTGTTCATATTCTGGGGTGCAAACCCAGATTCTACCTGAGAAGAGTTCATTGGCATAGTAGGCCAATTTGACTGCATAGGCATTGACTGTGAGGGTGAATTCATTTGTTGATTCATCATATACTGCTGATGTTGCGGGAAAAATGACTCTTGATGCGTATTGTTCTGTTGATAAGGATTAAATTCTTGCTGATTCGGCATAAATTGATTGTTTTGTGAGTGAAATGAATTTTGGTTGTTATTTCCATAAAAAGACGGTTGTTGTTGCCCCGAGTATGGATCATATTGTTGATGATTTCCTTGCTGCTTTGGCATTTGCATCATCGGCATGTTCGCTTTTGGAGGTGGCGCTTGCATCCACGGCTGAGCTTGAGCATTTGGAAGAGGCGCTTGCATCCACGGCTGCGCTTGAGCATTTTGTTGGGCAAATCCTCCATTTGCAGGCATTGAAAAAGATTGTTGTTTTCCTTGGCATGGCGCGCAAGGAGGCTTCGGCGGGAGTGGTAGTAAATCATTTGAATGTTTAGCTGGTTTCTGTTGTTGTTCAAATGTAGGTCCTTTTTTATTTGATTGCTGATTCGTCGGCATATGGAGTTCAGGTTTCGCCTTTTTAATTTCCTGAGCTTTTATCTCAGGTTTTTTTAATGGTTGCACAGATTCTTTTTTTTGGCATTATTTCTTTTTGATTTTGAGATGTCGTTTGTTTACTTGTTACTGTTTTTTCTTTTCGTACAGCGACTGTACCTGTCGGAACTTTCAACTTCATTCCTGGCATTAACATTTCAGGATTTAATACATTTGGATTTGCCGTTTGAATTTGTTCTGGTTCGACATCGTATTTATTCGCAAGTTTCCAAAGTGTATCTCCCTTTTGGACAATATGAATTCTCACTAGTCCAATCCCTCCTCTTATAGGCATTCGTACACAGTATGCATTTTTCTACCTTTTCGGTTCTCGGTTCTTATCGACACTCACACACACTTTATGATTTGATACCTTGGCTTATACCAAAAAAAGCGCAGACAATTGCTTGCACTTACCACCTATACATGCATTAACATTCGATCCAAAGCCATTTTGGCATAAATGGTAGTATGTTCGGGAACATTAATTTCAAATTGCTTAACTCCGTCCATTAATAAATCAAGCGTCCAGCATAAATGTTCTAAATCAATGCGATTCATTGTTAAGCATGGACACATATTGGCATTTAATGAATTAATTTCTTTATCTTGATAAATAACCGATAACCGTTTAACTAAATTCATTTCTGTTCCAACTGCCCAACTCGTGCCTGGCTCTGCATTTTTAATCGCTTCAATAATATAATGTGTGCTACCTGCATAATCTGCTGCTTGGACAACTTCATGACTACATTCAGGGTGGACAATTATCTTTGTTTTTGGTGAGTTTTTTCGTTTGTCTTCTATTTGTGCTACTGTGAATTTTTCATGGACAGAACAGTGACCTTTCCATAAAATTACAATTACATCCTCTATTGTCCCACCACTCGTTAGTTCAAGCTCATTTGTACGTGGATTCCACACCGCCATCCTATGCAAGGGTATACCCAATGCGTAGGCTGTGTTGCGCCCTAAGTGCTGATCGGGTAAGAACAACAGTCTTTGCTTTTGTTCTAGCGCCCATTTGACCATATTTTCTGCGTTTGAAGACGTTACACACGCTCCCCCTTTTTGACCGCAAAACGCTTTAATTTCTGCTGTTGAATTTACATACGTTAAAGGGAGAATGGTATCTCCAAACAGGTCAATTAGCTTTGTCCACGCCCTCTCTGTTTGCGATATAGAAGCCATATCTGCCATAGAACACCCTGCAGCAAGGTCAGGTAGAAGTATTTTCTGTCGATCTTCGGTAAGCATATCGGCCGTTTCAGCCATAAAATGAACGCCACAAAAAACAATGAAGTCAGCTTTACTATTTTCACACATTTGCGCCAATTGGAGCGAATCCCCTGTAAAATCAGCAAATTGAATGACATCTTCTCTTTGATAATGGTGTCCCGGGATGAGAAGCCTACTTCCGAAATGCTCTTTTGCCCGCATAATCCTTGCTTTTTTTTTCGTCATCCGTTAGTTCGCGATAGTACTTTGCAGCCTCACCATTTGATTAACGTTCATCTAATTACCTCCTTATGTACAAGCATACTCAAATCAAGCGCCTTAACGGAATGTGTTAAATAGCCGAGCGAAATATAATCAACACCCGTATGTGCATAAGAACCAAGATTTTCTTGATTAATTCCTCCAGAAGCCTCTGTTAAAATGTTGTCAGGAACAACACTTAAATAACTTTTCACTTCATCCGCTGAAGCATTATCAAACATAATTACATCCACACCAGACTCAACAG
>BAXC01000116.1 GCA_001310375.1 Bacillus sp. JCM 19041
CCGCCAGATATTATTTATACATAGGTATACACAGATACACAGCAAAAAAAAATAACAAAGCCCGTTGGTCAAGCGGTTAAGACACCGCCCTTTCACGGCGGTATCACGGGTTCGAATCCCGTACGGGTCACCATAATACGGAGGATTAGCTCAGCTGGGAGAGCACCTGCCTTACAAGCAGGGGGTCGGCGGTTCGATCCCGTCATCCTCCACCATAAAAAACTTATTTTATCACGTCGCGGGGTGGAGCAGTCTGGTAGCTCGTCGGCTCATAACCCGAAGGTCGGTGGTTCAAATCCGCCCCCCGCAACCAAATTAAATTCTTATTAAAATGGTCCGGTAGTTCAGTTGGTTAGAATGCCTGCCTGTCACGCAGGAGGTCGCGGGTTCGAGTCCCGTCCGGACCGCCATTTAATAAGGCTCAGTAGCTCAGTTGGTAGAGCAACGGACTGAAAATCCGTGTGTCGGCGGTTCGATTCCGTCCTGAGCCACCTTGATTATTTGCCGGTCTAGCTCAATTGGTAGAGCAACTGACTTGTAATCAGTAGGTTGGGGGTTCAAGTCCTCTGGCCGGCACCACTTATCAAAAAAAGTTGTTGACAAAATCTCCAATATTGTATATGATAAGTATTGTCTTTTCAAGTGGAGGGGTAGCGAAGTGGCTAAACGCGGCGGACTGTAAATCCGCTCCCTCCGGGTTCGGCGGTTCGAATCCGTCCCCCTCCACCATCTTTAAAGGGGTATAGTTTAATGGTAAAACGAAGGTCTCCAAAACCTTTGATGTGGGTTCAATTCCTACTACCCCTGCCAATTTATTTTATAAAAACTAGAAAAATTATATGGCGGTTGTGGCGAAGTGGTTAACGCACCGGATTGTGATTCCGGCATTCGTGGGTTCAATTCCCATCAGCCGCCCCATTTATTGGGCTATAGCCAAGCGGTAAGGCAACGGATTTTGATTCCGTCATTCCCTGGTTCGATCCCAGGTAGCCCAGTCATATGCGGAAGTAGTTCAGTGGTAGAACATCACCTTGCCAAGGTGGGGGTCGCGGGTTCGAATCCGTCTTCCGCTCTTCTATTGAGGCGGCATAGCCAAGTGGTAAGCACGGGTCTGCAAAACCCTTATCACCGGTTCAAATCCGGTTGCCGCCTCCAAAAAACTTAATAAAGATGTTATCATTTTAGTTCTTGCATATGCCGGGGTGGTGGAATTGGCAGACACACAGGACTTAAAATCCTGCGGTAGGTGACTACCGTGCCGGTTCAAGTCCGGCCCTCGGCACCATTTTGATACATCAATTATTTGCGCCCGTAGCTCAATTGGATAGAGTACTTGACTACGAATCAAGCGGTTAGAGGTTCGACTCCTCTCGGGCGCGTTTGAAAAATACTAGCTATTAAATAGCTAGTATTTTTTGTTTTATTTAATAATGGGTCTCTTTATAAACTAACTGCCTCTAAACAGTGCAGATTTTTTAAAAGGAGAGTGGTCTTTCATGAGTAATAAACAAGTAAACAATGAAACTGAATTTCTAGAAATGACGGAGGTCTTACGACAAATTGAAGATGCTCGAGTCGTTCATATTGATGATTTTATTCCAGAAGGGGAGGAAGAGTCAGATCAAAGCAGCTATTTTGAGCAGGCGCTTGGAACAGGGAATGTCAAACTAATTTTAGGACCTAAGCGTTATTATGCAACAGTTAAACTACCAAGCCTTACAATCCTAGAAGGTCAAGGAATGGAGTTAACTACAATCCAGACGCCTGATAATGCACCTGATTACGAATGGACCGTTTCAGTAAAAGATAAAGAGAACGGAGCGGAATACATTGCTGTTAGGGGTTTGAGTTTGGATGGTAACCGAAGAAGAGGTTCTGAACCAGCAGGGGGAAGCCGTTCCAGTTGTTTGACCTATCACGGAGTCAAGTATGGCTGGGTGAGCAATGTCTTTGCTTACAACAGTTCACTGCATGGTTTTGATGTTACTTCAACAGGTCTTGATTATCACTATGGTGGAGATGGAACGGTTGATACTGGTCCATCACAATATGTATGGATTGATTCATGTAAGACAACAGATTGGATTGACGATGGGTTTACTACACACCATAGCGAGTTTATTACGATCTCTAACTGTTATGCATATGATCCTAACAACAGAGGTAATTGCAACGCGATTGAAATTGATGATGGTAGTCGCCATGTGATGTTAACGAACAATTACTCAAAAGGTTGTTACGGTGGAATTGAAGTGAAAGCACATGCAAATTCAAGTGCTGCAAATAATGTCCATATTATGGGTCATATCTCACGAGAAGATACGCGAAGCTATAACTTTCGCCATATTGGTCACCATACAGCTGATGATCCTGATTCCACAACGGCATTTCATTTAACAGCAACAAACTTAGTTTCGCTGCACCCGAACAATAAGAAGGGATTTCAAAATAATACAGATCCTCGTGCTTTGGTTATTAGCGCTTATACGAACGTGAGCATTACTAATTTTACGGCCATTGGAGATATGAATTATAACTTTGGTAATACGCCAGTAGTGGCGATTCAATATAAGGCGAAGAACGTTTCTTTAAATGGTTTTAATATTAGTCAGTTTAATAATGCGAGTGATGCGATTAATGTATTTGGCGGAGCTAACAGAGGCGATCAAATCTCCTTGAACAATATTAATATTTACGATGCTGGTGTAAATAATGGAATTTACGTTGGAAATGGACATGGAAAAGTAACAATTGCAAATGTGAATGCGATCAATTCAAAAGGTAAAGGAAGCAATGCTGTAGAAACAGCAACTAATTCAGTTAATGTTAGTGGCATTTCTGCGACAGGATATCGGAATGCAGTTAGAAGTGCTGGTGTTAATTATGTAGAGCCTATTACCGTTATTAAGGGAGGAGCTCGGATTGCATCAAGTACGGGAGAGCCAACCCATGACCAATCTATTATTCTAGCGAGTACGTCTTCACCCACAGCATCAGGCTCAAAGACAATTGTTGCAGCATCATCCAATTCTCATGCTGAGGGAGAAGGGGCAGTTGTTTTAGGAAGTGCAGGCAACTCTAGAGCAAGGGGACCTCGTAGTAGCATCATTAGCTCCAGTGGCGCCTCTGCAGGACAGCAGGTGGTGGTTTTGGTTCGATGGTGTTAGCGAGTAATTTAACTGTCAACCCTCAAAGCTATTCTGTTGTAGGTGGTTACGGGCCTTCAGGAAGTGCAAGCAGCGCAAACCGAAAGTGGGAACTGAATAGTCTTACCGGTGGGGTAACGGCAGTAGGACAATTCTCTGGAGGTAGTAGTTTCTCGGATTACGCAGAGTTCTTTGAAAGCATTAATGGAAACTCAATTGAGTCAGGTATGCTTGTTACACTTGATAAAGATAAAATACGACTAGCTGATACAGAAGACGATATTCTTGGTGTTATTTCAGAGACAGCAGCTGTTGTATTAGGTAGTGCAGCTTATCACTGGCAAGGGAGATTTTTAACAAATGAGTTTGGCGGAAAAGTGTATGAACCTCAATATGTACGGACGTATGATGTTGACGAAGAAGGAAATACACTTACTACGTACTCAGAGGAAGTAATTCACTTGCCGTTAGAAAACCCTAAATATGATCCAAGCTATGAATATAAAGCTCGAAGTGAACGACCAGAATGGAATATCGTTGGGCTAACGGGCCAAGTGTTTGTTCGTGTAAATGAAGACGTACAAGCTGGAGATTGGTTATCAGCTAAATCAGGAATTGGAGTACCAGCGTCACAAGGAAACGTAAAAACAATGCGAATGACAAAAGCATATGATGAAACAGAGGGATATGCCATTGCCCTTTGTTTTATAAAATAAGAGTTTAATAGGAAACCGAGAAGTTGTTCAATATAGCTTTTCGGTTTTTTATAACAAAAAACAAATTTTTTATCGAAAACTGTTGACGATATTATAAGTACATGGTATATTAGTTCTTGTCAGTTGGTGATTGTAAAAAAGTCATTAGCAACTACATATGCCGGTGTGGCGGAATTGGCAGACGCGCACGACTCAAAATCGTGTTCCTCTGGAGTGCCGGTTCGACCCCGGCCACCGGTATCAAAGAAACGTTGTTATATCAACACTTAAAGCTGTTTTTCCTATGGAGAAGCAGCTTTTTGTGTTTTTACGCGCACTATTTTTTATTAGAAGGAGGCTATTTTTTTGAGTAGAAGAGGAAAGGTTGATATCAATTTAATTACCGGTACAGATGAAAACTCTATTACAAATTTTGAGGAGATGTAGCCCGCATACATTTGCCAAAATATCTATCCAAAATGGCGCTGATGTATTCGATTTACAGAAAATTTTAGGACAACAATCCCTTGAAATGGTTAGACACTACGTCAATCTATTTAGGAGTGATGTGGCCAATAAACATAATTACTTTAGTCTTGTTGAGAATTTATAAAACACAAAAAAAAGGAGCGTACCTACAACCCGTTGCATCAACAATGGAGGCACACTTACTTATAATAGTTAAATTCATCATATTCTACACTGCTCGATGATCTCCTTCAGATTACCACACAGATTTAATTATAACCGGATGTTGTGTCTCTCTTCGTTAGAAAACCTGAACAATTAATGGTACGATTGAATCAATATTAGAGAGAGGATTGGTTTTCTTGTTAGAAAATAAAGTTTTTCTAGTAACCTATGGAATTGGGCCTGAATCTGGCGGGGTTACAGTGGCAACCTTAAATCAATCAAAAATGTTTACAGATGCTAATTACGATGTGTCGATTACGACATTTGATTATAACAGAGACTATGATCAGATTTTTAACGATCTTGAAAGAATGAATAGGGTTTATAAAGACGTTAATCATAAAAATAAGTATGAGTATTACGCTACCAAAAACAATCCTAAAGGAGATGTTGATGAGAGTGTTTATTTGGAAGAATTACCTGTTTACGAAGAAAGTTGTCAGTCATTGTTTAATGAGGAAAACCAGTCAGTAAAGATATTTAAAAACGGCGAATTAATCAAAGAAAAATTATACGATGAAAAACAAAATCTGATTTCAATCGATTACTATAACAAAACTAAAGTCAAAGTTAGGCGCTATGAATTCTCTAAAAAGAAATACCCATTAATTCAGCAATTTTTTAATGAATCAACCGGAGTCATAAACAGAGAATCTTTTTATACTTCAGATGGATTTTGCTATCTAACACGTTATCATAACGAAAAAGGAGATCCAGGTGAAGTATATCTCTTCAATAGAGTTGATAATTCTGTAATGCATTTTGCTGGAAATAAAGAACATGATAGACACTGGCTCAATGAGCTCGCGATCGAGGGGAAAATTAACGATAAACTACCTTTATTCATTACAAATGGGCAAGGTAGCGGATCAAAAGTTATGAGTATCGATAAGAAAAGAGGTAAGAAGGTATTTTTTGTTCACAGTAATCATTTCAAAGAGCCTTTTACTTACGGTAGCGTTGTAAAAAAGAAATACAATTATGTATTCAAACGTATTAAAAAATTTGATGCCATCATCGTGCTCAGTGAGAAACAGAAACAGGACATTAAAGCTCAATATGGGGAACATAGCAATATTTTTGTTATTCCGAACGCTATTTCCATTAACGACTATGAACGTGGGCCTAGAAAAGATGGATCAGTAATCATGGTGACTAGGCTCGAACCTGAAAAAAGTATTGAGCGTGCTATCAAGATGTTTCCTCTTGTAGTTGAAAAGGTTCCAAATGCAGAACTAAACATTTTTGGTAAAGGATCCCTTAAAGAAGAACTAGAAAAATGTATCAAGGATAACGATATGGAAGAACATGTATTTTTACGAGGCTACTCAAGGAATGTAAAACAAGAACTAAAAAGAGCAACTTTAAGTTTGCTTACTTCTAAGTTTGAGGGGCTGCCACTAGCAGCTGTCGAATCTTTAGAGAGTGCAACACCTGTGGTCTCATATGATTTTAATTATGGGGCGGCTGATATTATTGATGATGAAGAAACAGGATACGTTGTAGAGCATGGTGATGAGGAGACGTTAGCAGAAAAAGTTACTCATTTACTCAATAATCCTCAGTTAGCGGATAATATGGGGTTTCTGGGCAGAAAGCGAATGATCGACCGATACGCAAGTGACGCTGTATATCGTAAATGGATGAACATGTTGAATGAACTTGAGGTTAGCTCAAAAAAGTAACAATTTTTTATTATAAGGCATGCACTTTCAAAAGTGCATGCCTTTACTTTTAAGCTGACAACTCTTTCTATTTTTAATATACTGGATAATATAGGGAAATAAGGAATTTTTTTATTTGAAAGGTCTTAAAGCAGAATCTTTTTAAGGGATGTTAGATAACATGGACAATGAAAAGGACATCTCTTTTATTGAGCAAGAATTAATCAAGTGGAGACGGATAAAATGACCATCCGCAGTAGGGTCTTTTATTCGCATAATTCTAACTCCAAATAATCATATACTATTCTACAAAAAAGGTAGATCCACCTTCTAAAATTTGTTATCCAATATTAATATGGAGTAACAAATTTGAAACGAGCGGAAGGGTTATTTTTGTTAATATAGAAGTAACTTTCGAGGTGATAGAAGTGATTATGAAAAAAGAAGCGGATCGTTTAATGAACGTTTTAAAAGAACAAATCAAAGAACAGTTAGAATTTGAGTGCAGCTCCTATTTATTTTGTGTCCAAGCTTTAATATATGAATATCATGATAGCTTCACTGTATCAGAACAACGGATTCTTCAGCGTACTACAAAAATATATCGTCAATTGAAGAGGGGATATCAAGTAAAAAGAGTTGATATTGAACAGTTAAATATTGCTCTCGTTGTTATTAGACGTCGGTTTGTGATTAAATCTTTTGTCTAATCAACGTTAGAGTTCTTTAGTATCGATTTTACCTATAAGTTTTATAGGATCATTCAAATGAATACTTCAAAACATTATCCTCCATTAATTTCCTCCTCACATGTAACTTCTCTTTACATAAGGTGTGAAGGTATATTTCTATTTGATTCTCTTTAAAATATCTATCAAGAACAGCTACTTGGGATCGCATAGTAGATTTTACGATTAATCTCGGACCTTCATGTAAATATGGTGAGTACTGCGCACTATCCAAATCATATCCATACATTTATCGCACTTGATCAACTTGGTTTAACAAGTATGTCAGAGATCCCATTATGGCAGTTTGAAAAGAACATTTTGAAATTCAAGAACGTCGACGGATCTCCTATCAAATGTGGCATAAAATGATTTTCTCAAATTATAACCGACCGTCCATTGACGGTTTTTGTAATGGATTCTCATGCTATGAATCTGGTATGGTAAAATTCCAATAGTCATAGTTAAGAATCTGAATTAGTGTTATGGTTTAATGTACATGGGCCGATTCCTAAATAAGGAAGAGTAGTACTATTCTAACAGAGCAATATGATTCCTTTAGGAACTACTCATAAGAAATAAAAGAAGTTACTCCAAACATAAAATAAGTATAATTACACTCTCCATAGCAGAGTTAATAAATGAATCTTTAAACTAAAATCTTCGTATAAAGACTGGGAAGCTTAGTTAAAAGAGATAAAAGTGATTAAAATTTAGATCATTAACCAACTACACCCACAATAAGCAAATGAATGAAGGGGCAATGTCCAGATGGATTTCTATGTTAAGCAAAGAATTTTTTCATTTAATGATCAATTTACTGTCTTTGATCATAACCAAGAGGCGGTCTATAAAGTAGACGGCAAGTTCTTTTCTCTTGGAAATCAGTTAGCAATCACTACAACTGATGGGCAACCGGTTCTACAAATCAAACAAAAGCTCCTCTCCTTTATGCCTCGCTATACAATCTCAAATGATGAGAAGGAATTGTGTAGCGTAGTAAAAAAGATGACGTTTTTCCGAGCAAAATACGAGATTGACCATTAAATTGGTCGATTGATGGGAGTTTATTTGACCATCACTATAGAGTCATGGAAGGTCAGACAGAGATTATGTCTGTTGAAAAACAATGGCTTAGTTGGGGTGATACGTATCATTTGACGATTCATGATGACAGACATCAAACAATTGGCGTCGCATTAATGATTGTTCTTGATATGGTGCATCATCAATCAAAAAATAATGGGAATTAATAAGGGAAGTAAGGGTAATAAATAATATTAAGCGGGTACTAGTAAGCTAGTTTAAAAAGAAATACGAAGCGAAAGTTAATTGATTTTTTCTGGGGTTATCTTTATAAAAGTTATAAGCATAAAGGTGTATCAAATAGCCTATAGTCTAATAATGTGATCGATGTAACCCATGGTGTTATAAAGAACCCTTCCATTGTTCAGGTATATGGAAGGATTCTTTTCTTATTCAATATGAAAACCGCAAATTTGACTTGACTGATCAACGGTGATGAGAAAGGCAACGTCACCGGTTTCGAAAGCGCTAGTTAGTACAACGGTTTCCGTGCTCTCTTCTAGTTCTAGTGTCTGCTCGTACTGATAGCTTATATATGAACCGAGTGAGTCAACTAATCGGGACCAAGTGACTTCTAGTTCTTCAGGACTTATCTCTGCCGCTGTTTCCTCATTAAACATGGACCAAGCTGCATTAAAGTCTTCTTCGATCATTTTTTCCATCATGTTTTGGGCGTCACCAATCGCACCGTCCCTTTGCTGGTCTTCTTCACCGTCCACAGATTCTGTTGCCATACATCCTGCGTGAAAGATGAGCATAAATAGAATTAAGATTCGTGTTTTTTTTAATTTATTCTTCATTCCTTTCTCGTGATAAAAGCCATTCACTGAGGTCTTGTATCACTTTTTTCTCTACCTTTCCAGGGATTAAGTATTCATCTAGTGTTCCTTGTCCAGGTCCGTCATAATGGATAAACATGTGATTTAGTCCTGGATACAGTTTCATTTCTGCGTCCGGATGATGCCGCAGCGCTTCTTTCCAGCTTGGAAAATCTTTGGTGGCTGTTACTTGGAAGTCATCCTCACCTTGCATGATTAAAATAGGTTTATGCGTATTTTCTAAAAAAGAGTGGTCATCAAAAGCCTCTAAATCTTTAAAGTATCTTGCAGGCATCCCGAAGAGAATATCGCTATCTTCTAGTTCATCTAAATTTTCGCTTTTTCTGAAATCAGCAGTAGCATGATTCAATTCTTCATCAGTAAGATGACCAATTTCATGGAAGTAAATATTTTGATCTTGAATAATATCAGTTAAAGAGCGTAAGGAACCAGCAAGGGATACCATACCAGTAAAAATGTCACTTTGGGCAAGTGCTCGAGGTGCAACCATTCCCCCTAAGCTGTGACCAACTATATATACAGAAGAGATGCGTTCATCTTGAACAAGCAGAGAGCCAGCTGCAACTGCATCTTCAATCGTTTCTTCATGAATAGTGACTGATGCATCAAAAGATTCTGGATAAATAAGTGATCGTTTATCATAACGAAGCACAGCAACACCTTTTTCTGCTAATCCCCAGGCAAGATCTTTATATGGTTTATATGCATACGCTGTTCCATCTCGATCACTTGGACCTGATCCATGAACAATGACGATTGCAGGGAAGGGAGAATCTACTTTAGTAGGAAGAGTAAGCATACCTTCGAGCTCGAAGGGGCCACCTTCGCCAATAATGATAGGTTCCTCTACAATCGAATTAGGGAGTAAGTCACCAACTTCAAAAGAAAGTGCAATTAATTCTGTTTTTTCGTTAAAGATCATTCTTGATTCTGCATAGCCGTCGGTAAAGGAGAGCTGAGTTTCGACAACGGTATTGCCGCTGCCTCCAGGACTTTCTTGATAATCCGCTGCAACATCAAATGTTCCGTGTGCAAGTGTGAGTTCTTCCCACAGGTCGGATAATTGAGAGATAGAGAGATTTTCTTTAAGTTCGTCAGAAAAGTACTCTTCATGTACGGTTTCGAATTCGCTATTTGATAGAAGAACGAATAACTCTTCTTTTGTCTCATTTATTGGTGGTTTTTCATTAGAACAAGCTGTAGTAACAATTAAAAGTAACGGGATGGACGCAAGAATAGCTTTCATCTTTACGCTCCTTTCAATACAATAAATGTATTTCTTACTTTATTCTACTATTAAGTATACACCAAGTTTCATAGAATAAAAAAAGCCTCTTTTTAAAAGAGGCTAGTCATTCAAGGCAGTATGCAATGTTTCGAGGTTTTCATACATTAGTGAGAAATAATCGGCATTATTCTCTTTATCTTCCTCAGTCAAAGCTTCGAGTGGATGGATGAGGAGAGAATCCGCATCGAGATGGTTTTGAACAACCTCTGCAACTCGAGGTGTAATGTTAGGCTCAAAGACAACGTGATTCAGACTAAGCTCTTGAGCTAATTCAACCGTTCTAATTAGCTCACTTTGGGATGGTTCACTTGTTGGAGAAATACCGGCGATACCAATTTGTTTAATACCGTAACGATTTTCCCAGTAACCATAACCAGCATGGGAAACGATGAATGTGTCTAAACTTGACTCATCAGCAAGTTCCTGAAATGCTTGATCTAGTTCCTCGAATTCCTGTTCGAGTGCTTCAAAGTTATCTGTGAAGTATGCTTCCTGCTCCGGCATTAATTCTGTAAGCATGTCACGAATAGATGCGGCAATTTCAATAGAGCGAATAGGGTCAAGCCATACATGTGGGTCTTCATCACCGTGGCTATGTCCATGGTGGTCATCGATAGTAAGTGTAATAATTTCACTTTTGGCTACCTCTTCACCCTCGTCATTATGAAGAACCGCTTTAACTTGATGGTTTTCATTGACAACTCCAGTATATTCATTTGTCTCTACTTGTTCGGTTAGATCCCACTCACCATCGCCATGCTTTGTATACCAAGACCAGTTGTTTGAAGGTGTTTCTTCATCAGCTTCGATCATTAATTCAATTGGGTCACCGGTATGGTAGTGGTCAGAGAGTCCTTCAATCAAAACATCTCCATTACTTTCATGATCGTGACCGGATTCATCGTGTTCATGGTCATGATTGCTGTCTATTAGGCTTGTTTGAGCAGCGCCTTCTAAAGTAAGAACATCTTGATTATCAATAGCGGAAACAATGCTGTCGGCAAAAGCTTCAAAATTAGCGCCATTATAAATAAAAGCATCAGATTCAGCAACTTCAATCATTTCCTGTGGAGTTGGTTCATATGTGTGGGCATCGGCACCGACAGGAACAACCGTTGAAACATTAACAAAATCACCGCCAATTTTCTTAGTCCAGTCTTCATACGGGAAAATGGAGGTTTTAACTGTTAATTGTTCTTCTGAAGAATCATTGTTTGAGTCTGTATTTCCACAAGCACTTAATAAAGCAACTGCGGAGATGCTTGTTAAAATAAATGTATATGATTTCATGGAAAACTCCTTCTTAATAGTAAGTATTACGTTTTTTTAGCCAAGGAATATTATATCGTAATCATTCTGATTTGTGAATAGGTTTTACTATAATAGCTAGGTTTATCAAGAAATTTAGTAAAAGTAATTCCATTATATTGGATCATTGCTTGTTATATGAGAGACTTTCTGCATGATTAGGGTGTGAAAGGGGGGATGAAACGATGATCAACGCAATCGCTCACCGAGGGTATGCTGCAAAATATCCAGAAAATACATATACTGCATTTGCAGCAGCGATTGAACTTCGTTTTGCAGTAATAGAACTAGATGTACACTTAAGCCTAGACGGGATACCGGTCGTTATTCACGACTTCAATGTGGATCGAGTAACGGATGGAAAAGGGGATGTAGACCAATTTACTGTCGCTGAATTAAAAAACTAAAGGTTTTTGGAACGGGAAGAATTCCCACATTGGCTGAAGTCTTCAAATGGTTTGGTGGTCAAACAAGGTTTGCAATTGAATTAAAAAATGATAGGAATCGGTATCCTGGCATTGAAGAAACGGTTTTAGACGTAATACACCAATTTCGTTTAATAAATGATGTGTATGTGAATTCATTTAATCATAGTACGATAGAAAGAATGAGGGAATTATCTTCAGAGCTTGAGTTAGGGTTTATAAAACGACGTCCAACCGCAGCGTTATTTAAAAAAATGCATCAATTAAGAATAGCTTCAGTGGCGATGAACTATCGTTTCTTTAGCAAGCGTTTAGCGGTTCAATGCAAACAAGAAGGTATTCAACTAATTGTGTATGGAATGGATAAAGAGAGGCAAATGAATCGGGTCTTAGCTTATCCTGATGTTTGGTGTACGGTAAAAGAACTTGAGACGTTTATTCGTCTCTATCAGAAAAGAAAAGCCCCTTGAGCATATATGCTCAAGGGGATCCTCTAATGATTATGCACTTAATGTATCGTCTTCTAGAGTAGATGTTTTTGCATTATTTGGAAGTGTAATGTATTTTGTTAAGAAAGCACCTAACAAATGCAGACCAGCAATCAACCAAATCAAACCAGCTACGCCGATGACATCGAAAAACAATGCTACTAGCAATGGACCAACAAAGACACAAAGTCCCGCACCTAAGTTTAAGATAGCCATTGCTGCTCCTTTATCTTCTTTAACAAGGGAAGGAACAAGCGCTGATAGTGGAACATAACCCGCAATACATGCACCCCAAAGAATACCTACAACTTGCATTGCAATAAAGTTACCACCTGTTAATGCGGGTGTGTAGAAGAAGAGGACGGTAAACACGGCACAGCCTACGCCTCCAAACCACATAACGGTATTACGCCAGCCAAATCGGTCACCGATAATGCCGGATAAAAGGTTAACGGCAATATTTGACAAGAAAATTGTTCCCCAAAGACTTAGCCAGGCAGATGTACTCAGACCGTATTCAACTGCAAAATAAGTTGGGATAAAAACTGGGAATGCATACTGACCTGTCTGGTTAATAATCCGAACAATTCCAGCAATACCGACTTTTGGTTCGTTCTTAACGATCGTAATTCCTTTTAATAATTCTTTCATTTTAGAAGAACCGCTCTTAGGTTCTTGACGGACAATTTTATCACGGTTAATTATTAAAGCAAATAAAGCACCTAAACTAACAAACAGAAGGGCACTCCAAAGCGTATTGATATGACCTATATTCTCGATCGCCCAAATAGAGTAATAGGCACCAAGTACATTTAATCCGCCTGTGAAAACAAACCAAAACCAACCAACCGCTGCGCCTAACTGGCGTTGAGGGGTACGGTAAGCAATCCAAACAAGGAAACCATATGCAAAAAGCGGGTAACCAAAACCGCGCATTGCGTATGTAAGAATCATAAGTGGATAATTCAGTTCTCCGATTGCAAAGCCAACAAAACCAATCGTACCTATGATATAGAGTAGGACGCCAAGAAACATCGTTTTCTTTGCGCCAAGTGCTTCAAATAATGTCCCAGAAAACCACGAAGATATTGCAATGGTGACACCATAGGCTGTAAAAAGAAAAGCAGATTGTTGAACTGTCAAGCCTTGTTCGACGAGATAGGGACTAAGCCAGCCGATTTCAAGGCCATCCCCCACCATAAACAACATAACCCCGACGTACCCCCATAACAAATGAGATGGCAAGCCGACTTTATTTATTAAATTGGACATGTTTGCTCCTCCTGGAAAAAAGCATTGTTAATAGAGATTAAGCCAGTTCAGGTTTAAGAATAATTTTCAGTGAGTTTGAGCCATTCTTCATTAATTCAAACCCTTCGGCGAATTGCTCAAGCGGTAGTTCATGTGTAACAACACCTTCAGTCGGTAAATCTCCGTTTACGATGCCATCAATGACAAGCGGGTAGCAATACGGACCTAAGTGGGAACCAAGTATATCTAATTCTTTACGGTCACTAATGATGCTCCAGTCTACAGTAACTGGGTCTTTGAAGACACTGAATTCAACGAAACGACCAAGCTTACGGATCATGCTCAACCCTTGTTCAACAGATGCAGGGTGTCCAGTTGCTTCGTATGTAAACATCA
>BAXC01000117.1 GCA_001310375.1 Bacillus sp. JCM 19041
GGGATCGCAAAGGTGAGTTTCAGCCTGATATTTTAAAAAAGTTAGCTGACTTACAACTAATGGGCGTTTGTATTCCTGAACAATATGGTGGGGTTGGGATGGATTACAATACACTTGCCATTGTGTGTCAAGAATTGGAACGTGGTGATACAGCTTACCGGACCGCCGTTTCAGTTCACACGGGCTTGAATAGCATGACCTTGTTGCAATGGGGAACGGAAGAACAAAAACAAACCTATTTAACCCCTCAAGCCCAAGGGTCAAAAATTGGATGCATTTGGCTTGACGGAACCTGATGCAGGCTCTGATGTGGCAGCAATGAAGTCCACAGCAATTCGTGATGGCGATTCATATATCCTGAACGGATCAAAAACATGGATTTCTTTATGCGACGTCGCTGATCATTTTCTCATGTTTGCAAAAACGGATTCTGATGTGGCTCATAAAGGAATTACGGCATTTATTGTCGAACGTAGTTATCAAGGTGTTGAAACAAAAGCCATTAAAGGAAAGCTTGGCATTCGTGCCGGAAATACTGGAGAAGTCTTCTTAACGGATGTAAGAGTGCCAGTTGCAAACCGTTTAGGCGAGGAAGGCGAAGGTTTAAAATCGCGATGTCAGCATTAGATAATGGGCGATTCACCGTTGCCGCTGGCGCTGTTGGTTTAATTGAAGCGAGTCTTGAAGCAAGCTTGAAGTACTGCCATGAACGCAAAACATTTGGTAAGGAAATCGGAAAACACCAACTCGTTCAGCAAATGATTGCAAATATGAGTGCGAACTTTGAGATTTCGCAAATGCTTGTCTTTAAGGCTGGTTGGTTGAAAAACAACGGAAAACGGAATACGAAAGAAACATCGCTTGCAAAGTGGATTTCTTGTAATGCTGGGTTTGATGCAGCTAATGATGCGGTCCAAATACACGGGGCATATGGTTATTCTGATGAATATCCAGTTGAACGCTTTTTACGCAATTCGAAAGCGCCAGTTATTTATGAAGGAACAAAAGAAATTCATACAATCATGCAAGGAGAATACGCGCTCGGTTATAAAGAAGATCGACCTTTGCGTAAGCAGTTGCCTTCATGGCCGTTTGAACAAGTTTCAGTTACAAGCTAAACTCTGAAGGAACGATCCTTAAACCGAGCAGAAATGAAGGGGAATGCTGATGAAGACGTACTTTATTGCTGGCCACGCAAAACTTCCACAAGGAATGGCGGCAAGAAATGTATATGATTCCATTACAATTACATTGGAGCTCGATTTTAAGTATGGAGTAATTGTTGATTGTTCGTGTACGCTTGCGACAGAACATGGTCGCAGTTTTATCCGGCAATTGCTTCGTGGGTACTGTTTAAAAGACGGTGTCGAAGAATTGATTGAAACCGTGCAAATGCATTATCGCGGAAAAGCTGGTCAAGCCATTCAAGCTGCATTAAAAGATGTGCATGCTCAATTTGAATTGGTTGAAGCGAAAGTGTAATCTCGCTCGCTGGCAGAATGTCAGCGAGTCTTTTTCGTCTTTACGTTTACATGGAAAGTAGGATAATGATGACGAATACATTAACGGACTTATTTATTGGACAAATTGCCCGTTCGCAGCGCACCTTCACAGACGAGGATGTAAAAGCATGCAAAGACCTAACAAATGACGACAGTCTGTATACAACTCAAGTGAAGACGTCTGGAAAGCGTATTACAATAAACCAATTGTTCCAGGCTTATTAGCGGAAGGACTAGTCACTCAAGTGGTAAGTGAAAAGCTGCCTGGTAGAGCATGTATTCTTTTACAAAAAGAATTGCTTTTTTATCGACCTGTACATGTTGGCGATCTAATTACGGCTGAGTTAGAAATTATTGATATTCATGCAGAGCGAAACTGGGTCACGCAAAAAGTAACGTGTTTTAATGAAAATGGAAATGAAGTCATTAAGGGTCAAATTGTTCTGTTTGTCTTAACGAATTAACGTTGATGGGTGATTAAATTGAAAAACACGCTTACGGCAACGGAAGGAAAAGTAGATTGGGGTTATGTAGAGGCGGATGAAAACAGCAACTTAGTCTATTTAAGTTCTGATTTCTGCATGCATTTTCAAACGGAACAAGAAAAGTGGATTGGTCTATCGGCAAAAGAGCTTATCCGTGATCCTAGTAGCCGTAAACCAAAGCGAGTCTTTTTTTGGAATCGTTTTTGGTTACGCTTGTTTCATTCGTGTTGTCCAAATAAAAGGCCATCGTCAGTATCATGTGATCGTTCGTCATGATGACATTGCTCATACTGAAGTAATGTCTTTTATGAATGCGATGAATGTCACCAAGATGAAACAAATGCTACCACGACAAAGCCGGTATAGTTTTGCAGAGCTTATTGGTGAAAGTGAGACGATGGAACAAGCAAAGGAATTAGGAGCGCGGATTGCAACGAGTAACTCCACCGTTTTAATAACAGGAGAAAGTGGAACAGGAAAGGAATTATTTGCGCAAGCGATTCATGGGGGGAGTACCCGTAAGCATAACCCGTTTGTTGCAGTTAATTGCGCCGCTATACCTGCGGAATTATTTGAATCAGAAGTGTTTGGCTATGAGGGTGGTGCTTTTAGTGGTGCAAAGAAAGAAGGGAAGCCTGGTAAAGTCGAATTAGCACAGCATGGAACGCTGTTTTTAGATGAAATTTCTGAACTTCCGTACGCGGCACAAGGTAAATTACTGCGCGTGTTGCAAGAAAGAGAGATCGAACGGCTTGGAGGTACAAGTAGCAAAAATGTCGATATCCGAATCATTGCCGCAACCAACCGTGATTTAAGCATGCTTGTTCATGAAGGGAAGTTTCGACAAGATTTGTTTTACCGATTGTATGTGTTTGACTTAAAGATACCGGCGCTTAGACAGCGAAAGGAAGACATCTTGCCACTCGCTTACGCCTTTATTCAACTGTTTAATGAAAAACTAGGTTTACAAGTGGAATCAATCGATCCATTTATGCAAAAGTGGATGCTTGAATACGAGTGGCCGGGAAATGTGCGTGAATTAAAAGCGTATATTGAACGAGGAATGAACTTAGTTGATGGGAATACGCTCTATGTAAATGCGATGCCTGGTTTAACAGGATTGCCAAGTCAAAAGGATGAAGGACCGCTTGTTTCATTAGAAGCAGAAGTTAGGAAAGCAGAGGAAAAGGCCATTCGAAAGGCGCTTACACAAGCAAATGGAGATCGGACAGAGGCTGCTCAATTGCTTAAGATTCATCTTGCAAGTCTTTATCGCAAACTAGCCAAATATCAAATAAAAGAGTGACATGCGCAAAAAGAGTTTGTGCATGTTTTTTTGTATGCGCTTTCTTTGATTCGCAAAAATGATTCGCGAAACTGCGAAAAAATGCACAAATGCGAAAGTAAGCATGGTAAATAAGCGTGTTTGTTAGGCTTATAACTATGGCACGGAACTTGCAAGTATAGAACCAAGGAGATGATACAGATGGATTTTTCATTTAATGAAGAGCAACAGTATTTTGCAAAAATGCTAAAAGAATTTGCAAGAGATGAGTTACTTCCCAATTATACAAAATGGGACAGAGAAGGGGTTACACCAAAACATCTATGGAAAAAGCTTGGTGAGTTAGGTGTAAATGGCTTACGTATCCCCGAAGCATATGGAGGCAGTGGTGCTGATTGTGTGACAACTGGCATAGCAGCCGAGGAAATCGGTCGAGGAGATTTTAACTTAACGTACGCTGTAATGTTAAATGCGTTAATAGGTGAAATTATTGCGACCCATGCCAGTGATCAGTTAAAGCAAGAATGGCTACCAAATATCGCGTCAGGAGATCGTATTGTCGGAATTGCGATTACTGAACCATCTGCTGGAACAGATGCAGGTGGCATTAAAACAACTGCGGTACATAAAGGCAATTCATATATTTTGAACGGAGAAAAGTCAGGTATTAGTGTGGCAACTTCAGGTGACGCGTTTATCATTTTTGCGAAAACAAATCCAGATTTAGGGAACCGTGGCATTAGTGCTTTTATGGTGCCTGCTGATCTTCCTGGTTTAGAAACAAAAGGGTATGAGGATTTGGGCAATATTCCAATTAGTAGAGGTTCAGTCTATTTACATGATGTTGAAGTGCCTGAAGAAAATTTGATTGGACTTGAAGGAAAAGGTTTTGCTCAAGTAATGAATGGATTTGATTTAAGTAGACTGTTAATTGGTCTCCAGTGTGTTGGTGCGGCAATGCAGAGTATTGATGAGACGATCGAACACGTAAAAATGAGACATTCTTTTGGAAAACCGCTCGCAACTTATCAAGGTGTTTCCTTCCCAATTGTTACTCATTATACGCAGCTCGAGATGGTGAAGTGGCAAGCGTACCGTGGACTTTGGTTGCGTGACCAAGGGTTAAAGCATTCAAAAGAATCAGCATCCGTAAAGTGGTTAGGACCGAAATACAGCCAAGAAGCAATTCATGAATGTCTCTTATTAAATGGCCACTATGCTTATACGAAGGAGATGCCGCTTGAGCAACGCTACGTGATGTGATTGGACTTGAGATAGGCGATGGCACGGCTCAAGCAAACCAAATGGTTATCGCAAAAGACATCATCGGAAAAGAATTCCGATCTTATTAAGAAATGAGTCGTGATATGGAAAAAGGAGACGATTACTTTATCGGGCAAATTGCACGAATGCAGCGCCGTTTTGTAAGTGATGATGTAAAGAAGTGGAGTGCGTTAACGTTGGATACAAACGATGTGTACGACCAGCCACATGCTGGAGCGACAAAGTCAATCCTACCGGGCATATTAAGTGAAGGGTTAATTTCTGAAGTGATTAGTAAAGAGCTGCCAGGAATTCCATGTGTGATGATGCAAAAAGAACTTCTCTACATTCATCCAGTTTACTTAGGTGAGGCAATCACAGCTGAACTTGAAATTATTGACGTTAATGTCGAACGAAATTGGTTAACGGAAAAGATTCGGTGCGTGAATGAAATGGGTGTAGAAGTGATTAAAGGTCAAATCGTATTGAAATTAATATAGGTGGTGGGCAAACAATGGATTTAACAGATGTGCTTTATGAGAAAACAAATGGAATTGCTAAGATCACGATAAACAGACCGAACGTATATAATGCTTTTCGTGCGCGAACAATTGAAGAGTTAATTTGGAGTTTTCGGGACGCGTGGACGATAACCGAATTGGTGCAGTTATATTAACTGGAGCCGGTGAGAAGGCATTTTGCGTTGGGGGGGACCAGAAAGAAAAGGGAGATGAAGGAGGGTACGATTATTCCGGTGGCCTAGGAGGTGGAATCGGGCTTGAAGTGGAAAACCTTCATCAAACAATCCGTAACATTCCTAAGCCTGTTATTGCAGCTGTAAATGGTTTTGCGATTGGTGGGGGGCATGTTCTTCATGTTATTTGTGATTTAACGATCGCTGCTGATACAGCTAAATTCGGTCAAACAGGACCGAAAGTAGGTAGCTTTGATGCAGGTTTCGGGTCTGCTTACTTGGCGCGAATTGTTGGCGAAAAGAAAGCAAGAGAGATTTGGTATTTGTGTGAAAAATATACGGCAGAAGAGTGCAAGGAAATGGGATTGGTCAATAAAGTTGTTCCTGCTAATGAACTGCAATCAGCAGCAAAAGATTGGGCAGAAAAGATTTTAGAGAAAAGCCCAACGGCATTAAAGATGCTCAAATATTCGTTTAATGCAGATAGTGCGAACATTCAAGGTATTTCTCAATTAGCGATGTCCAATTTAGCTCTTTTTTACAATACAGCGGAGTCAGAAGAAGGGAAAAATGCGTTTTTAGAAAAGAGACCGGTAGACTTTAAAAAATTTAGAAGCTAAGCGGAGGGATAAAATAAGTGAAGCAAAAAACAATGTTGACTCCGGAATATCTAAAAAGCTATGAGCATCTCTGGCCAAATCGCACGATTATTGACTATTTAAATGAAGCGATTCGTAAGCATCCTAACAAGATCGCCATTATAGATAAGAAGAGCCGTTTTACGTATCGTGACCTCGGTAAATTGGTGGATCGTGTTGCCTTAGGCTTGCTGGAATTAGGTCTAGGTAAAGGAGATGTCATTTCCATTCAACTACCAAACTGGAATGAGTTTATTATTTTGCACTACGCAGCAACAAGGATTGGGGCAATTAGTAATCCTTTAGTACCGATTTATCGTGACCGAGAAATTCGCTATATGGTGGCAGCTGTTGAGGCAAAGATGATTGTTGTTCCTGATTCATTTCGAGGGTTTGATTATCCAGCTATGATAAATCGTTTGAGAGTAGAGTGGCCTGCCATGGAGCATGTTTATGTTGTTGGTGAAACTGTGCCAGAAGGTATGAGTTCGTTTTCCTCCTTGCTTGAAGAGCCATGGGAAGAGAAACGAGATCTTGCTCATTTAGAACAAATTACCCTTGATCCAAATGAAGTAACAGAAATCATTTTCACATCAGGAACAACTGGTCAGCCAAAAGGGGTCATGCATACACATAACACGTTGTGTGTATCCACGGATTATTGGATAGAACGACTCCATTTAACGTCAGATGATGTGATGTTTATGGCTTCAACGTTTGCCCATCAAACGGGCTTTGGTTACGGTGTACGGTTGCCCACTCATTATGGTGGCACTGCTATTTACCAAGAAGTATGGGATCCAAAGGAATTCCTTGAACTAGTTGGAAAAGAAAAAATTACGTTTACCGCTGGTGCAACACCATTTTTGCAAGATACCGTGCAGTTCTCTGGTGTTGAGACGTACGATTTACGCTCATTGCGTTACTTCGTTGCTCTAGGTGCTCCATTGCCACGACCACTTGTAAAAGAAGCGGCAAAAAAAGTTCCATTTATTATTTTAGCTGGTTGGGGGCAAACGGAAGACGGTTTAGTGACGTTAACAAAACCAGAGGATAACGAAGAAAAGATTGTTGGAACCGATGGTATTTCATTTGAAGGGATGGAATTAAAGGTTGTTGATGCACAAGGAGAGGCGCTTCCGCCAAATACCGAAGGCGATTTACTTTGTAAAGGACCTGCATTATTTATCGGTTATTACAATCAACTTGAGAAAACAGTTCAAGAATTCCAAGATGGTTGGTTTGTGACTGGTGATCGAGCTGTAATGGATGAAGACGGCTATATTCGAATTGCTGGTAGAAACAAAGATATCATTATCCGTGGTGGTGAAAACATTCCAGTCGCGTATGTTGAGAATGTCATTTATGAACATCCGGACATTGCAATTGTGCAAATCATTGCGATGCCCGATCCAAGGTTGCAAGAAAAAGGATGCGCTTTCATTTCGATGAAGCCAGGAAGAAAACACTTGGATTTAATCGAAGTTCAGCAGTTCTTAAAAACAAAAGGTGTCGCGAAACAATATTGGCCAGAGCATGTAGAAATCGTGGAAGACTTTCCGCGAACACCAAGTGGGAAGATCCAGAAATTCCGCTTAAGAGAACAAGTAACTCAACTCATGCAAGAATAATCATAAATGGAGGGAACAAACATGATAGAGCGCGTTGCATTTGTAACAGGAGCAGGAAGAGGTATGGGGAGAGAAATTGCAAGTACATTAGCTGGCAAATCGATTAAGGTCATTGTGACCGATGTCAATATGGAAAACGCAGAAGAAACCGTTTCGATGTTAAAAGAAGCTGGTGGAGAGGCAATGGCGGTTTATTGCGATGTGACAAAATTAGAAAGTGTTCAAGATGCAGTGAAAGAAGCGTTGGCGCGATTTAACACGATTGACATTCTCGTCAACAATGCCGGTTGGGACAAAATTGAACCTTTCTTAAAAAGCGAACCAAGCACATGGAAAACAATTATTGATATTAATTTAATGGGTCAAATTCATACGTGCAAAGAAATTTTGCCGGTGATGGTTGAGAACGGATATGGGAAAGTCGTTAATATCGCTTCGGATTCTGGCAGGGTTGGTTCTAGTGGTGAAGCCGTGTATTCCGCGGCTAAGGGTGGCATTATTACGTTAACGAAAACGCTCGCACGAGAAATGGCGCGTCATAAAATTAACGTCAATTGCATTGCACCTGGACCAGCTAACACACCGTTGTTTCAAGAGATTGGTTCGTATAACGAAGGAATTGCAGCCGCGCTCACAAAAGCAATCCCATTTCGCCGTTTAGCAGAACCAAGTGATATTGCAAATACCGTTGCCTTTTTTGCTTCCGAGGAGTCAAGTTATGTAACAGGCCAAACGTTATCGGTTAGCGGTGGTCTAACAATGTGTTAATAAAAAATCAAACAGGGAAAGGTGTGAAAGCATGAACTTTGAACTTCCAGAAGAGATCCAATCATTAAAAGAGGGCATCCGAGATTTTATTGATAACGAAGTTGATCCACAAGCAATGGTTATTGAGGAAACAAATGAGATTCCAACAGACATAATGGAAAAGTCTAAAGAGATGGGGTTATTTGCCTTAAGCGTCCCAGAAGAATACGGTGGGCTCGGATTAAGTATGGTTGGTAAATGTGCAGTACTTGAGGAGCTTGGACGCACACATAACGGCTATACAACCGTTATTGGTGGGCACACCGGTATAGGTGGCGTCGGTATTGTTGAAATGGGTACTGAAGCGCAGAAAAAAAAATACTTACCAGCAATGGCAAGTGGAGAAATGATCGGTGCATTTGCCTTAACGGAACCAAGTGCTGGCTCCCATGCCTCAAATTTGAAAACAACAGCTGTCAGAAAAGGTGACGAATACATCCTAAATGGAAGCAAGCATTATATTACCAATGCACCGATTGCTGGTGTTTTTACGGTGATGGCTGTCACAGACCCGTCTAAAGGCGCGAAAGGAATCACCTCATTTATTGTTGAACGTGATTCACCTGGATTAATCATCGGTAAGATTGAACAAAAAATGGGGCTTCATGGCTCTCATTCATCCGAAGTCTTTTTCGAAGATTGTGAAGTTCCGGCGGAAAATGTCCTTGGCGAGGAAGGGCAAGGCTATATGAATGCGCTAAAAATACTAGCGAATGGTCGTGCGGGTATGGCAGCTCGTAATCTCGGTTCCTGCGATAAGTTACTGGATATGTCACTAGAGTTTTCACATAACCGGATTCAATTTGGCAAACCGATTTTTGAACAACAAATCATCCAACATTATTTAGCGGAAATGGCACTTGATACAGAAGCACTTCGGTCGATGACGTATCGAGTTGCTTGGATGGTCGACCAAGGGAAAAAGGTAATCAAAGAAGCAGCGATGGTGAAACTGCTTGGGTCAGAGGCGTATGGTCGTGTGGCTGATAAAGCAGTGCAAATCCATGGAGGTATCGGTTATATATCAGAATACCCAATTGAACGCTTTTATCGTGATGCACGAATAACTCGAATTTATGAAGGCACATCTGAAATCCAAAAAAACATTATTGCGACACAACTTTATAAGAAATTTAAATAAGGAGGGCACCTGATGCAATACGAAAATATCTTGCTGGAAAAAGAAAATCAAATTGGCTTTATTACGTTAAACCGACCTGCTGTGCGCAACGCATTAAATGGAGAAACGATTGGTGAAATTCTCGCTGCTCTAAACGAATTAGAGCAAGATGAAGAGGTTGGAGTTATTGTATTCACTGGTGCAGGTGAGAAGGCTTTTGCTGCAGGTGCAGATATTAATCAGCTAACCACAAGGAAATCGGTAGACGCTTTTGCTTCTGGCAGTATGTCTGATGTGTACCGACTAATTGAAACAAGCAAAAAAGCGACAATTGCAGCAATTAATGGCTTTGCCCTTGGTGGCGGTTGCGAACTTGCAATGTCCTGTGATATTCGGGTTGCCTCTGAAAATGCGAAAATAGGGTTACCAGAGTTAAATTTATCAGTTATTCCTGGAGCAGGTGGAACTCAGCGCTTAGCACGAATTATTGGTAAAGGACGGGCGCTTGACTTGATTCTAACAGGGATTTTCTAACAGCGCACGAAGCAAAAGAGTGTGGGTTGGTTACAGCGGTAGTCCCACTTGAAGAATTAAAAGAGATCGTTCTTAATAAAGCAAACAAGATATTAGCAAAAGGTCCACTCGCCGTTCAAATGGCAAAGCTTGTTGTGAATCGAGGCTTTGATGTTGATATGGATACAGGTTTGCTTATTGAAAACTTAGCTCAAGCCGTATTATATGGGACAGATGACAAACAAGAAGGAACACAGGCTTTCCTAGAAAAAAGAAAAGCGTCCTTTTCTGGAAGGTAGGAGGCATTGCAATGGAATTAGGTTTAACAGGAAAGAACATTCTAGTTACTGGAGCAGCCAAAGGTGTGGGGAAGGCGCTTGCTCTCGCTGCGGCAAAGGCAGGGGCGAATATTGCCTTACACTATCACAACTCGGAAGAAGAGGCTCTTCAGACAGTCAATGAAATAAATGAGACAGGTGTAAGTGTGTGCATGGCCAAAGCAGATCTTGCTCGACTAGAAGAGATTAAAAAAATGAAACAAACGATTAATAATGAGCTAGGAACCGTTGATATGGTCGTCAACAATGCTGGTTTTACACAAATGAAGTCTTTTTTTCAATATAAACCCGGAGAGTGGAAACGGGAGATAGACGTCTGCTTTTACGGAGCAATTAATCTCGCACATACCTTTATGCCAACAATGATGGAACAAAAACAAGGGAAATTTATTCACATCATTGGTGATTCGGCACGGACGGGCGATCGAAACCTCATTGTATCCGCTGCTGCTAGGAGTGGAACGATTGGTTTCATGAAATCACTTGCCCAAGAAGTTGGCAGGAAAAATGTCCAATGCAATACGGTGTCGCTTGGGTTAATTGATCAAGGCAACCTCACTTTTAATGAAGAAACACGATCAAAAATTTTGAAACAATACCCATTAAAAAGGTTAGGTGACGCAGCTGATGTAGTGGGGGCAGTCCTGTTCCTGTTGTCCGATTCATCAAATTGGATTACAGGTCAGGTGCTTGCCGTGAATGGTGGGCATAGCATGATTGGGTAAGAGGGCAAGACACTGGTAGGAATTGTGATCATAGCTTATGAACCGATTCTCTATTCGCATATGCTTGACTAAAGTAGTCTACTTCCTTGAGCTTACAGGGTTTAACCCTGTAAGTTCTTTAACTATGAAAAAAACCTTTTCATGTAGTACAAGCTAGTAAATGTTTAGATAAATCGATTCTTCAATACCTGGAAGGAGTCGATATACACTCTTATTAATATATGTTTCAATCTCTTGTTTAATTGTATAAAATCCGTATCAATGAAGTGAAGTGTAAAGAGTTGTTCCGTGACGTAAACCAACAGATACGAGTCTTCTCTCAAGTGTTGTAAAGCCATTAGAGTCGGCAAGTGCATCACATAATGTAATGACTTTACTATACATGTCATAGTTGCTGTGTTGATTAAGAATATTAATTAAAGTCGCTCGCATATAATTTGGAACAAGGTTCCAAGCTGCGGCAAATTCAATATTTTTGTTTCCATGTGGAAATGAATGAGTAACACAAACGAGCGCATTGCCTGAAAACCCTAATTCTTCTAAATAAATGTAGCCGTCATACGAATGAACAACTGATTTTGTCACACCTTTGTACCTGCCAATATCATGCAAGAGAGCTGCATTATAACCTAAATCAATATTCAAATTAAATCCAAATTTATTTAGTTCTCGTAAGATTATTTCGGTAGCTCTTGCGACATGAATGGAATGGTCAACCCATGGACCGGGGTTCTTTTCACTTGCAAGTGTTAATAATGTGAGAGCATAATCTCTGTCTTGGATATAGTTCATCATGTATATCCTTTCTAAACCTTTTTATTTAAACTACTTCACTTTTATAATCGAAAGTCCTTTCTTGATTTATTTTTCTTGTAGGATTAAAAAAAAGCAAGGCAGAGTAAATCTCTGCCTTGCTTTTTTAACCGCTATTCCATCCAACTATCTACGAGTTCGCGGTTGTTTTCAATCCATTCTTTTGCTGCTTCAACATCATCAAGTTCATTTTGAAGTGCAAGTAATTCAGATAACGAATCATCATCAAAATAACTGTTATTTAACCACTCGGCAATTTCAGGTATATCTTCTGCTAGTCCGTTACGAGCAATATAATAAATATCGTCAGGGTCACCGTATACATTATCTGGATCTTCCAAGTATTTCATGTCGTAATCATTAAAAGACCAGTGTGGATTCCAAAGTGTAACAACAATTGGTTCTTCGTTTTGATAAGCGGTTTCAAGTTGTTGTATCATTGCTTGCTCTGATGATGAAGAAAGCGTAAAGTCTTCAAGACCATAATGAGGGATAATTTCATCTTCTGTGATTTGCATCAATGCTGAGCCTGGATCAATGCCAACAATTGTCCCATCTACTTCATCGTAAAAATCCTTCAAATCATTAATCGTATTGATATCTTCCATATAAGTTGGTACAGCAAGTCCAAGTGTAGCCCCTTTGTAAATGACTCCATCCTCTTGAACGTCAATTGTATCAGAGTCTTTAGTTAGGTAGGCTTGATCGGTGAACGGCAACCATGCATTAAATGCAATGTCAAAATCGCCACTTTCTGTTCCTTCGAATAAGAACGCTTTCTCAACTGCCGTAGCCTCGACTTCATATCCTTTTTCTTCTAAAAGTTGTTCCCATACATGGGCAAAGGCAATCGCTTCTGCATATGTATTGTAACCGATATTAATTTTTGTACTATCTTCTGTTGTTCCATCGCCCTCGTCATTTCCGCATGCAGCTAGCGTACTCACTGCAATCAGGGAAACTCCAGCAATAATCATTTTTTTCATGAAGAATGTTCCTCCCAAAGTGTGTTTTAATTTATCACTATTTTAGAATAGCATAACCATACATTAGTATGCACTTTTCGGGGTGAATAATAAAAAAGCGATTGTGCTTGAGTCTTTGGAAATAGCATGAAGGCTTATCTCAATCTTGTTTACATTCGACACCATCTTTTAACTATTGTCGAATGTATTTTTTACATAAGTAACTTCACGAGTAATTTAGTAGAAATTGGGTATATAAGGAATAAAATATCTAAAGAGGAGTGGGGAAGTTTGGATCCGATTGTGTGGATTATTATTGCTCTACTGTTATTTTCTATTTTAGCTGGTGTAACAAAAGCAGTTGGTCGTGTAATCTTTACAATTGCAGCTATTATTGTATTAATTATTTTAATTGGTCAGCTTATAGGTGTAATGTAGCTTAATGATCTGTTATAAATGTGATCTATCAAGAAATTTCTTGATAGATTTTTTCTATTAAACCGATCATTGTTCATTTTTTACATAGAGTAATGTGCTACTATGAACCAAACAAATTTAATAAGATTAATGGAGTAAAAAGACCAATTCAGTCGGACGAATAAGTCGCCAAATACGTAAAAATTCATAATGAAAAAGAGGGAGACTATGAAAGCAGTCCTATTCGATTTAGATGAAACGTTGCTTGATCGCAGAGCTTCATTACGGGTTTTTATAAAGGAACAACGTGAACGGTTAGGGAAAGAACTAAAAGAAATGAATGAACGGTGGTACGAAGATGATTTTCTTAAATGGGACAATAATGGTTATGTGACGAAAGACATTGTCTATCAGAAGCTAATAGATAAATATAATATAAAGTCTTTTACAGCAGCAGAATTATTGCAGGACTATGAGGCTTTTTTTTATACAAGTTGCATCTCTTTCACGAATCTGATTTCGACTTTAGCGCAATTGCAAGAGCAATCAATGAAGCTTGGAATTGTCACAAATGGAAAAAAAGACTTCCAGCAAAAAAACATCGAGGCTCTTGGAATTGTGGAGTATTTTAAGTCAATTGTCATCTCTGAAGCGGCGGGGGTAAGGAAGCCTGACCCAGCGATTTTCTTACAAGCGGCAGATGAACTGGGTGTCCAACCTAAAGACTGCT
>BAXC01000118.1 GCA_001310375.1 Bacillus sp. JCM 19041
AATTATCTCTTGCAGGGTTTAAAACAATATCTGCACCAAATTGTTTTGCAAGCTCAAGTCGTTCATCTTTTAAATCAAGTACAACAAGTGTAGAGGCACCTGATTTTTTTGCGGCACCAATCATACCAAGACCAAGTGTTCCTGCACCAGAGAGAACAACCGTGTCACCAAGTTCAATTCTAGCTCGCTGGACAGCATGCATACTACACGCATATGGTTCAATTAAGATCGCTTTATTAATTGGTAAGTCTTCAGGCACTTTATAATTAATCGCTTCCTTTGTAAACTTCATGTATTCTGCCATGGATCCGTTTACGTTGTTCTGAAAACCGTATAAATCGTGTTTTTCACACATCCAATATTGCCCACGATTACAGAATCGGCACGCCCAGCAAGGAACAATCTGCTCTGAAATAATACGGTCGCCAATTTCATAATCAACAACGGCATCTCCTTTTGCTACAACATGTCCAATAAATTCATGGCCAGGTATCATAGGAGCTTTAATATAAGCGGGCTGTGTTTCGTCGCCCCAGAAACTTGGCGCGCCATCAAACGCTTTAATATCACCAGCGCAAATACCAGTCGCTTCAACTTTTATGATGACTTCTTTATCGTTTTCAATAACTGGAACAGCAACTTCTTCCAGGCGATAGTCTTTTGGTCCGTAAGCTACAACAGCTTTCATTTTTTCTGGGATTTGTTTGCACATGTTGAATTCCTCCAAATAATTTTATTGATTTTTACCAAATTGTATAGCCGCCATCAACAACAATTGATCCTGTTGTAAAACTAGAAGTGTCTGATGCTAAGTACACAACGATGCCTCCTAATTCTTTGGGTTTACCAAGTCGTTTTATGGGTACATGTTCGAGAACGTGTGCTAATTCACCGCCAGCTTCAAACAAAGGACCAGTCATATTAGAAGCCATATAACCAAGGGCAATTGCGTTTAAAGGGCGTTATTATTAACATCGATTGTCCTTTTCCAATCTTGATAAGACATTTCCTCGGTTTTAATTTTTTGTACAATCCCAGCAATATTAAATACAATATCAATCGTGCTAAAATCTTGAGAGCATGCTTGTGTCATTTTACGCACATCTTATTCATTGCTAACATCAGCTTGAATGGGAATCGCTTTAATGGAATAGCATGCTTCAATTTCCTGTGCAGCTTGATTAGCTGTATCTTTATTAAGATCAACTAAAGCGACATTGCAACCAAATGCAGCGAGAGACTTAGCCATGCTGAAGCCTAATCCTTGAGCACCTCCTGTAATTACCGCGTTTTTTTGAGATAAATCAAAAATAGATGAATGTGTCATAAAGGCACCTCAATAGTAAGCGTTTTCATTTATTTATATTGAAAATCATAACATTGTTTTCGTTTATGTCAATATTTTTTGTTAAATACTTTTGTTTTGTTTCATATTTGATCGTTTTGTGTTGGCATAGCAAGTGATGTTTGTGTATAGTAAGATAAATGGTAACAGACAAAGAATGAAAAGGCGGGTCACGCTATGAAAAAAATGTTTGTAGCAGAACGAAGAGATTCGATAATGGAAGCACTTAGAGAAAGCAAACGAATTACAGTAAAAGAATTATCTGATCGTTTAAATGTTTCAGAAGCCACATTACGTGTTGATTTGACTCAACTAGAAAAATTAGGGAAATTAGAAAGAACGCACGGTGGAGCGATTTTAATTGATGATCTTCCGGTTGTAAATGAAGTGGAGACAAGCTTCTCGTACCGTAAAAATCAGAACAAAGAAGAAAAAACGCTTTTAGCAGAAGAAGCAAGTAAACTTCTTGCGGATGGAGACTGCATTCTTTTAGATGCAAGTTCCACTGCTTTAGAGCTTGCAAAGATATTAAATGAGAGGTCGTTGAAGTTGACTGTCGTAACGAGTGGTGTATATACGGCGCTTGAGCTTAGGATCATCCGACTGTTACAGTGATCCTTCTTGGAGGGGTGCTAAGGAAAGGTCAAGTTCACTTGAGGGGTTACTTGGAGCGACCATTTTAGATGAAATTAATGTAGACTATTTATTTACTTCTGCAAACGGATTCTCTTCTCATGCTGGCTTAACAGATTTTAATGTGTACGAGGTGGAATTAAAGAAAAGAATGGTTAAAAAAGTACATCAAGTTGTCGCGCTTATCGATCATACAAAACTAGGGAAAACATCGATTGCAACGTTTGCCCAGCTTGATGATATTTCGATTGTCATTACGAATAAAGAGATTGAAAGTGATTTTGCTCAGGCGCTTGAACGAGCAGAAGTACAAGTAATAAACGTAAACGATTAAAAACGAAAGTAAATGAAAATAAACGATTGACAAAAAGGGGATGTTTTGTGAAAATAAAATTAAGAATTTTGAAAGGGGTTACAAAATGAAAATTGCTATCGGTTCTGACCATAACGCTTTTGAACTAAAAGAAGAATTAAGAACGTATATGATAGATAAGGGATTTGAAGTGGTGGACTACGGCTGTTATTCATGTGAAGCAGTTGACTATCCGGATGTCTCGTTTCGGGTAGGGAACGACATTAAAACTGGGATAGTAGATCGAGGTGTTCTTGTTTGTGGAACTGGGATCGGTGTTGCGATAGCAGCTGGAAAGGTACCTGGAATTCGTGCAGCCCTCTGTCATGACACGTACTCAGCAGAACGCGCTCAGCTGAGTAACAACGCACAAATTATTACGATGGGTGCAAAGATCATTGGATCAGAAGTAGCGAAAAAAGTACTCGAAGCATACTTGAATGTTCAATTTGAAGGTGGGGCATCTGCAAGAAAAATTCAACAGATCTCAGACCAAGAAGAAGCATACCTAAAGCAGGAGAGTAGGTAGTCATATGAAAAAACTAGTTAATGATACAGATTTTGTAGTTGAGGAAATGATTGATGGATATGTGAAAGCATTTCCTAACTTGATAGAAAAGTTAGAAGGCAGCGGCCGAGCGCTTGTCGCTAAAGAAACTGTAAGTGTTTCAAAAAAAGTGGGTGTTATTATAGGCGGCGGATCCGGTCATGAACCTGCTTTTATGGGGTATATTGGAACTGGAATGGCTGATGGTGTTGCTATTGGGAATATTTTTGCATCGCCGCCGCCGCAACCAATTTTAGAAGCAACAGAAGCTGTTAACAAAGACGCAGGCATGGTTATATTTACGGGAATTATGCTGGGGACATTATGAATTTTGGAATGGCATCTGATCTTGCGGATATGGAACATGATATAAAAGTAGAATCAATTATCGTTCGCGATGATGTTGCAAGTGCTCCTGCCCACGAGAAAGAAAAACGCAGAGGAATAGCTGGTGAATTTTTTGTAACGAAAGTGGCTGGCGCCGCTTCAGCAAAAGGCGATAAGTTGGAGGAAGTGCTTCGTAAGACAAATAAAGCAAATGACTGGGTGCGTAGCATGGGTGTTGGTCTGACACCTTGTTCTCTTCCGCAAACAGGAAAACCTAGTTTTGAATTAGGTGAGAATGAAATGGAAATTGGACTAGGTCATCACGGAGAACCTGGTATTGAAAAAGGGCCACTTGAGACAGCCAATGAAGTGTGTGACCGTCTTATACATGATATTTTAGCAGATACAGAGCTTTCTGCTGGAGATGATGTAGCTATCCTTGTAAATGGACTGGGTTCGACCACGCAAATGGAACTGTACATTATGTTTAGGCGAGTGGAACAACGATTAAATGAAAAGAACATTCAAATTCACCGTAGTTATGTTGGCAACTATAGCACATCGCTAGAAATGGGTGGTTGTTCTATCACAATTATGAAGGTTGACAATGAATTGAAAGAACTAATTGATGCACCGGTGAATTGCCCTATGTACGCTCAATTTTAAGTTAGGAAGGTGAAAAAAATGATTCAGGCAGCCGATTTTAGAAGTGCACTTCTTGCGATGAGAGATAAAATGATAGAAGAAAGAGATTACTTATGTGAGTTAGATCGTCAACTTGGAGACGGGGACCATGGCGTGACAATGTCCATTGGCTGGAAAGCGGTTGGTGATAAACTTCGAGAATTAGAGTCTGAACAAGACATCAGCGTGATATGCAAAGAGGTAGCTATGACATTTCTGAACGCAGTTGGGTCATCTGTTGGGCCGTTATATGCAACCGGTTTCTTGCAAGCAGGGAAGAGTATCAAAGGAATGACAACGCTTACGAAAGAAGATGTGAAAACATTTTGGATCTCTTTTGCTGAAGGTATTGAATACCGAGGTGGGGCGAAGGTTGGTGATAAAACAATGGTTGATACGCTGTCTCCTTTAGGTATCTATTTACGGAATTCCGGGCATGGGTTTGATGCAGAAGGTGCAATTGCGGCAGCTAGACAAGGGATGGAATCAACAAAGGAATTACAATCGAGTGTAGGGCGCTCAAGTCGATTAGGAAATCGTTCTATAGGAGCAATTGATCCAGGCTCTGCCTCAGCTTACTTATTGTTTAAAACGTTTTGCGAATCAATTCAATCTCTGGAAAAAGTGTAGGTCGATAATGAGAGACTTACTTTTTTCCATGGCGAATGTGACGGAGAAGGCAGCGGTTGCGTCCTACCCTTGGATTGGTAAGGGAGATAAAATTGAGGCGGACCGAGCAAGTACGGAAGCTATGCGCAAGGAGCTAAACTCTATCCCATTTAATGGAAGGATCGCAATTGGGGAAGGGGAGATGGATGAGGCTCCTATGCTTTATATTGGTGAGTTCGTTGGGACTGGCAAGGGACTTGATATCGATCTTGCAGTTGATCCGCTTGATGGCACAACTCCCGTTTCGAAAGGTCAAGGTGATTGTATAGCGGTTTTAGCAGGCGCTCCTCGGGGTACACTCTTGCATGCACCTGATATGTATATGAAAAAAATCGCTGTTGGTCCAGAGGCAAAAGGATACGTACATCTAGACGCAGCGATTGAAGACAATATTAAGGCAGTCTCGCAAGCGAAAAATAAACCAATTGCAGACATAACTGTTATTGTACAAGATCGTTCTCGTCATACGCAGCTTGTTAAAGACGCACGAAAAACTGGTGCGAAAGTGACGCTATTCCACGAAGTTGATGTAACTGCTGCTTTGGCTGTGGGGTTATCTCACCTTGACGTAGACCTTTTTGTAGGCGTTGGTGGTGCTCCTGAAGGTGTAGTTGCTGCAGTAGCAATGAAGTGTTTGGGAGGAGATTTTCAAGGGCGTCTTCTTCCGAGTACCGTGGAAGAGTCGGAGCGTTGCGTGCGTATGGGGATTACAGAACCTAAAAAACTTTTAAAATTAGACGATCTCATCGCTTCAGACGAGTGTTTTTTTGTAGCCACTGGCGTAACGGATGGTTTGCTTGTTAATGGAGTTAAAAGTACACTACCAGGTCAATATGTAACTGAAACGTTTGTTGTCGATGGTGTTCAGAAAGACATTCGTGTCGTTCAGACTACACATCGGCAAAAGATAGCGACGACAAATTCATTTTAACAAAGCTGTAAACCCATCACAGTAAGAGAAACTGTGATGGGTTATTTGTTTCTAAAAGAAGAAAGAACGTCGGTTTACACCTCCATCTATTAAGGTGTATCACGCTTTCTGCCATCTACTTTATCGGGGAGCCAGGGAGCTTTAATAGAGTGAAAAAAAGCCAAAACCCCCGTTCAATGAGATGGGGGCTCTGGCTTGATTTTTTAATCTTTATCAGTAGTTGTAACAGTTACTGGTGAGTATTCTGCGATTACTGTTTGTCCATGGATAGAAACGCTACCTTCAGGAGTTAAGTCTTTTTCAGTCATAATTCCAAGGGCGATCGTAAATTGATTTAACTTGATAGGTATGTTTTGTTCGCGACGAACTTCTTGACCATTGACATAAAAAACAGCTTCATCTTTTGCGCGGCTATACGTAATTTTATACGTGTTAAATTCACGTGGCTTGAAATGATCGGTTGCTTCTTTAAATAAGCAAAAATACTTTGTTTGATCTGTATCGGGTACATTTACACCAGGAAAAGGTAATATGCCATATACAGATGCATATTGGTCGTCATTGGCAAAAAAGTCAAGTGCTGCACCCGTAGTGAAATCCAACAAGTTTAAGGAAACATAACCATCGTATAAGTCACCTGGAATGGTGTCTTTTGTGCGCGCACGGATGTCAAGCTCGATTTCTATTTCCCCATCTTCCGGTATTTCTACTGGCTCAGCTGAATAGTACATGTGTTTTGCGTTATCCAAAATTTGGATTGAATCGTGTTGATTGGATAAAGGCGCGCGGACATAAAGAATGCCATTCCGAACGATTACAACTGCGTTTGGCTCACGGTAGCTCCAGAATGAACCATCTTGTAACGGAAAACCACCAATTTTCCATGTATCTGTACTTGATATAATTGAATCGAAATTACCTAATACTTTTTTCATAATCAATAACTCCTTTTTTTTAAAAGATCCCTTGAATCACTAAACATACAATTAATATAAGGCCTGTCCTTATTGTTGCTTTTAAAGAAGCTCCCATTAATCTCCCATACATAGCCGTTTCATTTGTATCATTTAATGATTTGTATACGCTTACTAGCGGAATCACTGTGATGAGTGCGATAATAGCATACCATGGATATGGCCCCAAAATAGAAAGGAATACTAAAGATAGATAGGCTGATACAGTTAATAGTTTTGAAAATAATAAACCGCCTTTTTCTCCCCATAAAACAACAAGTGTACGTTTACCTGCTTCTTTATCTGCCTGCCAATGTAAGAAATGGTGATTATATAAAATCAATGTCGTAAGCAAGCCGATTGGAATGGATGCAAGAAATGAGTGAAGCGAGAGTGATGCCGTCATTACAAAATACGTACCCATAACTGGTAATACACCAAACGCAAGAAAGATGGCTAACTCACTATATCCTTTTCCTCGATATCCAAATTTAAGTGGAGGAGCGACATAAAAATAAGCGATTAATCCACCCACAAGTGCAAATAACAATAATTCTAAACCGCGAATAAGTGCTAGAGCTAAGCCGCAAATAAAGGCAATCGCTAAAAATAACCATGTAACTCGTGCAAATTGTTTTTCTGAAACAGTGCCGTTAGGTAATAGGCCGGAATTGGTTGATATCGCATTTTCGGATTGATTCGCTTTTTCATCTACACCATTTCGGAAATCCCATAAATCATTAATCATATTGGAAAATAAATGTGCGCTTGCTGCCCCAATTAAAGTAAGAAAAAATAATCCTATATGAAAAGTGTTATCCCAAGCAAAAGCAGCAGCGCTTCCAAGTATTACTGGTAAAATCATTACAGGAAGTACTTGAGATCTAGCCGCTTTTAACCAAAAAGAAACTTGCTTCATCAAATGTTCACCTCCTATGTACAAATCTTCCCTTTATGACTATACACGTTCAAAGATTAATTCTCAATTAATCGGTGTTCAATATCCGCGCTTTGGAAAATGTTTCACATGTGATATGCTTAATAAATAAAGTGAAAACGAATTCAAAGAAAGTAGGCTCTTTATGGAACAACATGACCTTGTTATTGTTCGTAAAAAAAGTCCGTTAATCTTAAAGATCGGGAAATTGATTATGGCTATTATTGGTCTTCTTGGTGTAGTTGCAGGAATTGCGCTTGCTGCTACTGGACAGGGAACGATGATTCAAGCATTTATGATACTTACCGTTTCGATCATTAGCTTAGGGATTTCCCTTTTACGAGTACAAACCGTCACCTGTCCTCATTGTGAAGCGGAGTCAACGATTCATACATTAACAGTGGATTTTGAGTGCCGGCGTTGTTTAAAGCAACTGCAATAAAATGGAAGAAGTGATAGCTAATGCATTGCATTGGCTATTTTTGTTTATAGAATAGTTTGATTATCATTTTCTTTAAAAAATCCCTTTCTATTTAATAAAACATTATTTATAATGAATCCATTAGGAAAAACGAATATTGTCTTTTCACTCGTATAATAGCGGTAATATGGTCCGCGAGTCTCTACCAGACTGCCAATAAAGGTCTGACTACGAGTGGTCTTTCTTTGCGTGTTTTTATGAATACGCCAAAGCCGAAAGATCACTCGATTAATTGAGTAATCTTTCGGTTTTTTTATAATTGAAGGGAGAATGGAAATGGAATTATTAAAACAAGCAATTAGCGAACGTGGAACTGTCTTATCATCTGGTGTTTTGAAGGTAGATCAATTTTTGAACCATCAAGTAGATACAACGTTAATGTCGGCTATTGGTGAGGAATTTGCACGTTTGTTTAAAAATGAAAACATCACGAAAGTAATTACGATTGAGTCATCGGGAATTGCTCCAAGCTTTATGTGTGCACATGTACTCGAAACGCCTCTCATTTTTGCGCGCAAGAAAAAGTCAGTTACCATGAACGTGGATAATGTCTATTCCAGTCGTGTGTATTCATTTACAAAAAGAGAATATTCTGAAGTGACCGTTTCGAAAGATTTGATTACAGCAGGGGATCGTGTATTAATCATTGATGATTTCTTAGCAAATGGACAAGCTGCAACAGGGTTGACTGAGATTGTTGAAAAAGCTGGAGCAACGGTTGTTGGAATCGGTATTGTCATTGAAAAATCATTTCAAGATGGCAGAGCATTGTTAGAAGAAAAAGGGTATCGAATTGAATCACTGGCCCGTATTGCATCATTGGAAGACCAGACAGTCCGTTTTATCGATGAAGCTGTTATACAAAATAACTAGCAGAGGATGGGATTCAAAGGATGAATGTTCATTACCCGTTATTTAAAAACAAGACATTGATGCATTCTTTGCATTGTTTCAAAACAACTTGGCTAATTTTGTTGTAATTACAGTTACCCTTCTTGGGATGGGCTTCTCAACTGAAATTGTATTTGGTCGAGTTATTCCTGGTGTTGCCGTAGCGGTTATTGTTGGTAATCTTTATTATGCTCATATGGCGAAGCGGTTGGCGATTAAAGAAAACCGCGCGGATGTAACAGCATTATCTTACGGTGTATCGACACCTGTTATGTTTGTTTTTCTTTTTGGTGTCACAGCACCGGCACTAGCACTAACAAATGATCATGAACTTGCTTGGAAAATTGCGGTTGCTGCTGCTTTTCTTTCGGGGCTAGTAGAAGCACTTGTTGCGTTTTTTGGAAACTGGGTTAGAAAACATACACCAAGACCTGCGTTACTGGGGGCTTTGGCAGGTGTTGCCTTTACATTTGTCGCTGGTGAAATGTTGTTTTCTGTTTTTGAAGTACCGATTATTGGTTTAATTGCTTTAGCCATTATTTTAGTTGGTTTTGTAGCAAAAGTAGGTCTACCTTTTCGAATTCCAGCATCACTTTTAGCCATTATCGCCGGTGTCGTTTTAGCATTTGCGCTTGGTTATCAAACGAGTGAAGATTTAACACAGCGCTTGAGAGCGTAGGGTTCTATCCATTTTTACCAACGTTAGCTGCATTTGACGGCATGTCCTATTTATTTGGAGCACTTATAGGATTATTAGGTATTTTAATTCCAATTACAATTTATAATGCAATTGAAACAATGAATAATGTTGATGCGATGTCCGCTGCTGGAGACTCATATGATGTTCGTGAATGCCAAGCAGTAGATGGAATAGGTGCAATGATTGGCGCTTGTTTTGGTGGTATGTTTCCAACGACTGTATATATAGCAACCGTAGGAGCAAAGCAGATGGGAGCGGGAAGAGGTTATAGTGTATTAAACGCTGCTGTTTTTGCGCTTGCTTCTGTAACGGGGCTGATTGCATCCTTTTCAGCGCTTATTCCAATGGCAGCTATTGCGCCAATTCTGGTTTTTGTTGGAATGTCGATGATATCCAGTACATTTGCGAATAACGAAAAGAAATATTATCCAGCAATTGCTCTTGCGATGTTGCCATACATTGCGAATTACATGATGACTCGTTTTAATAATAATGCGCCAGATGTCGTTGCTGGTATTTCAGAGGGGATTGTGCCACTTGGTCAAGGAGCGATGTTTACCGCTATCATTATCGGTGCTATTACCGTGTTTCTTATTGACAAAGACTTTTACAAAGCAGCTACTTTTTCAGTAATTGGTGCTGTGCTTTCTTTCTTTGGTTTTATGCATGCTCCATCACTAGCAATAAATGCAGCCTTTGATTTTACGGTTGGTTATTTAATAATTGCTGCGTTCTTTGTTTACACTGGTTTCCGGGAGAGAAGTCAAGCTGTTTCTGTTGAAAATGAGCAAACACAAAAAGTTGCGTAATCCTGATGATTGGTCTTCTTAAGGAATAAAGTGAGATCATGTGTATAGTCCTTAGATTAAACATTAGAAAGAAAAGAAGCTGGAGCACAATTCACACTCTCCAGCTTCTTTTTGTTATTCGCTTATTTTCTTCCAAACATCCCATTGACCAGAATCATTTGGATTCTCTCCTTGGGTCCACCATTTTGCTTCAAAGAGCTGTCCGTCATGTAATACTTGATCACCGGCAGTGTAAATAGATTCAGTGTTCCATTCTACCGGTCCTTCAGGAATATCTTCTGGGTCAATTATTTTCTTCCAAACATCCCATTGACCAGAATCATTTGGATTCTCTCCTTGAGTCCACCATTTTGCTTCAAAGAGCTGTCCATCGTGCAACACACGATCACCAGCAGTGTAGATCGCTTCTGCGTTCCATTCTTGTGGTTCTTCGGGTATATCTTCGCATTCAGTTAGCTTCTTCCAAACATCCCATTGACCAGAATCACTTGGCTTTTCGCTTGAGTCCACCACTGTGCTTCATAGAATACGCCATCATGCTCTACGCGATCGCCAGCTGTGTAAATAGTGCTGCTTTTCCAAGCATCGTATGAACAAACAGGAGGCTCTGGTTCACCAGGCTCTTCAGGGTCTTCAATAAAGGTATAGTCACTAGGACTTCTCATTCCTGGAGTACCAAAATACGTTTCTAATGAGCCGGTAATCCGAACATAGCTACCAAGGTTCTCTGGATTATTTACAAGATTTAATCCGTTGCGTACAGGAGTCTGATTCACTAATTGTACAGGTAACATTTTTGCTCGGTCCGTTTCACTCGGATCATCGGCAAGCAAAAGATTGGAAGGTGCATGAACGCCTTCGCCAATAATTGGCTGATTATTATTAATAGAGCCAACGATATACCCTTTTACCGGATGTACCCCAGAATTGTTCGCGAGAGCCTGTGCTACAGTGAGGGTACCAGAAGGTTCCTCAATATCACGCCCTTCTATTGAGATACGACTGCCTTCCTCGTAATCAATTGGTTCAGTTTGTGTGGAAATATAATCGACAACGCTCTGCCAAACAGGACCGATCGCATCATCAACTACAGTACCTAAGTTGTAAAAGGAAGTACCGTGCATATAGTCGTTATAAGCGACAGTATAAGTGGCGGCTTCGTCTAATGGATCGCCGTTCTCAAGTAGGATACTGCGTCTGAAAATCCAGAGTCTGCCGGGATAAGCGTATAAGTTAATCCTGAAGCTTGCAAATCAACGCCGTTTCTATATCGTGCTTGGTCAAGGATAACTTCTTTGATTCGCTCACCTGTAGTTTCTACTAAAACAATTGTATTTCCAAATGAATCAAGCGATTCGATTTGTCGATCTGTAATATCTCCTGGAGGAATCTCACCTGTCACAGAAGACCCGTTTAAGAGGCAAAATCACTGTTCGTCTTTGTACGCAAAGCATCTGTATACAAGTTACCGATGCCCACATCTTGTTTCAACTTATTAACTGAATACAAACCAGTATTTGTAGCACCAATGATTTCCCCTGGATTAGGAGCAGTTGGATCTACTTTGATAGAGATACGCCCTTCAGAAGTATAGTCGAGTGCCTGTCCGTTTTCGGTTAATGCGAGTGCGTATTGCTCCATTGCAGCTGTCATTAGTCCAACTGTTTCTTGCAATACCTCACCTTCAAAATTGTAGCCAGATCCACCAGTACCGATGTAATCGGCAACTGCGACTTTATAGGTAGCCTCTGGATCAATTGGTTCACCTGAAACAGTCAGGTTCGCATCAAGATAATTTCCCGTCATACCCGTAATAATTTCATAGTGCAATCCAGACGTTTGTAAATCAATTTGATTGCGGTTGTCTCTTGAGTATGAGAAGGCTATTACTTCCTCAATTGCTTCTCCAGTCATCTCGATGACCATAATTTCATTGGCAAATGGCTCTATTTTGTAAATATCGTTTAATGTAACATCTCCGGCAGGAATGCTTTCTCGTAACCCGCCATTGTTTGTTAATGCGATATCGGCATCCGCAAAGTCGCGCATCGCATCAGTCCAAAAATTGCCCAATGGCGCGTCGCTTGTATAACGGCCATCACGCGTTAAACCTGTGTTGCTATAGCCAACGACTTTCCCTAAAACATCTTCCATTTCTTCTTTATAGCCGTCTATTACAGCTTGTACAGCCTCATCAACATCAGTTAATGATGAAACAGACGTTAGCTGACCAGAGACACTCGTAACTTCTTCTGTTTCATCATCATACAAGAGTTCTAATTCCCCGATGTTACGAAGATTTGAACCAGTCTGAGCAATAGGTGTTCCATTTACGACAACTGGTTGGCTAAGAGTTGTGTGAGAATGTGCCCCGATAATCAGATCAAAATAATCAACAGCCTCTGCCAAGCGGCGATCTTGATCATAGCCTATGTGAGTAAGCGCAATAATAACGTCAGCTTCTGCCTCAAGCTCGTCTTGATAGGCCAGTGCTATGGCTGCGTAATCAGGGTCAAATTCCATCCCGACTACATTTGCTGGGGCAGTTGCAGGGGGGGCTTGTGTTATACCAAGCAAAGCAACTGAAAGCCATTAACGTCAATAATCGTATAGGGATCTGGATTTGTTACACCTGTATCAAGTGTGTTCATATTGCTCCAAGCCATGGAAAAGATGAATCCTCAATGTTTTCTTGTAAATAGCTTTGACCGTAGTCGAATTCATGATTGCCAATCGTGAATGCGTCAAGACCAGCTAAATTAAAAACATCGATCATTGGTTTACCGTAATTTAAATCAACAACGGGGTTGCCACTGGCGAAGTCTCCAGCGTCCAAATAAAGAACATGTTCTTCTGCCTCGCGTTGTTGGTTAATGTAAGCAGATACTTTTCCGAAATCATCAAATGTAGCGTGAATGTCATTGGTGTGAAAAATGTTTAATGTACGTTCAGTTGCATGTGCAAGAGGAGAAAAAGCAAACAATGTAACAAGGGTAAATAAGAGTGGGTACAACATCTTTTTTGTCATGTTCATCAGCGATATGATTCCTCCTAAAATATAGTAGAAAAACTCCTTTCATAGTCTACTAGAATCATAGCAAAAGAATTAGTTGAAAGTTGTCGAATGATGAAAGGTTTTGTAAAGATTATGATAAATCATGAAAAGGGACTAGGTATTTCGAATCGTTTATTTAGGAGAAGTACGGAAGAGGCCGTGTTCAACGTTATAAATCGCGGCCGTACTTAGAGTAATCTTCATTATCAAAGATCATTTCAATGATAACGATTATTGCTGGGAGGATTGCTTGTGTGGGGAGTGAGATCGTAATAGAGACATCATAAATTCTAAGCAAATGAATGAGGGACAAAGTAAAGGTGTAGCCTGCACTAAATTCGACGATTTTCTTAATCAAACGATGGTTGAGTTTTGGAAGGATAATCACATTTATTGTCTTTGTTATGACATCAATAAAAAAAAATAAGAACATACAAAAACCAACAAATAAAGCTAATGCCCATGGAGATCCATACTGAATTCCTAGTATATAAACCGATCATGCCGAAATAGTAAATAGCGAAAACAAGGCTAAAATGCAAAAAGGAGAGCAAACATCCAGTCATAATAATAATGAAAACCTTTTTTAATAAAAGAACGTGT
>BAXC01000119.1 GCA_001310375.1 Bacillus sp. JCM 19041
TTAATTGATAAAAGCAAGTTTAATTTCCTGTGGGTAGTTGATTTTCCGCTTGTTGAGTATGATGAACAAGCGAAACGCTATGTTGCCTTACACCATCCATTTACTCGTCCGAAAAAAGAAGACGAACACTTAATGGAATCAAAACCTGAAAGTGTTCGTGCGGAAGCATATGACCTTGTTTTAAATGGCTATGAACTTGGTGGCGGTTCTCAACGTATATATGAACGAAGCTTGCAAGAAAAAATGTTCAAGTTGTTAGGATTTAGCGAAGAGGCAGCAAAAGAAGAGTTCGGGTTCTTGCTTGATGCATTTGAATACGGAACTCCTCCCCACGGTGGGATTGCCCTTGGTCTTGACCGAATCGTTATGCTGCTAGCACAGAAGAACAATTTGCGTGAAGTAATTGCTTTTCCAAAAACAGCTAGCGCGAGTGACTTGTTAACAGAAGCGCCGGGAACAGTTAGTGTTGAGCAACTAATTGATTTAAACCTCTCTGTTATTGCAAAACGTAGTTGACAATAAGCTTTAACTCATTCTATAATGTGCAATATTAACAAAGTACCAGAAAATTTAATATTACTTATCCAGAGTGGTGGAGGGACCTGACCCGACGAAACCCGGCAACCAGTTTTTTTGAAACTAAGGTGCTACTTTCAGCAGAACAATGTGTTCTGGAAGATAAGTGAGGAGCCCCCTTTTCTTATCGAAGAGGGGGTTATTTTGTTTTAATAGTAGCTAAGGAGTGGGAATCGTGAAAATTGGTCTAATTGGATTTGGAACTGTAGGGACAGGTATTTATGAACGTTTAATACAATCCCAAGATGAGATTGAACGGTTGCTTGGTGAACAAATGAATATTGTTCTATTCTTGTAAAAGATCAAGAGAAAGAACGTGACGCTTCCGTTATTGAGCGAGTGACTTCATCCTGGGAGCAATTTTTAAGAGTCGACTATGATATTGTTTTTGAAGCGATGAATGGGACGGAGCCAGCAAGAACTTATACGAAAGCTCTATTAAAGTGTGGTACCCCTGTTATTACAGCAAATAAAATGCTAGTTGCTATCCATGGGGATGAGCTTGAGGAATCCGCACAGCAAGCGAATGTTTATTATGGCTGGGATGCGGCGGTTTGTGGAGCTGTTCCAATCGTAAATGCGTTAAAAACTGTATTACCAACAACGGAAATTCGCTCTGTTCAAGGAGTTTTAAATGGTACAACAAATTATATACTGACTCAAATGAAAGGAGGTAGAACGTACATAGAAGCGTTAGGAGAGGCGCAGCATCTAGGTTATGCAGAGGAAGACCCTACTGCAGATGTAGAAGGTTTTGATGCTGCGTATAAAATATGTTTACTAGCCAAGTTGTGTTTTGGCGAATGGATAAAACCTAATTTGGTCGCGCGTCAAGGAATCAAGTTGGTTGATGTGTGGCATATGCAAGTAGCAATTGAGTTAGGTTTTTCGTTAAAATTACTAGCGCAAGCTACCGTGAACAATCAAGGGGAAGTTGTTTGTTCCGTGAAGCCTACTTTTATCGCTTTAACTCATCCACTGGCTCAAGTTGAAGATGTGATAAATGGCGTTTGCATAAACGGGACGTCTATCGGTCAATTAGTTTTTACGGGGCCTGGTGCGGGTAAACAAACGACTGCCAACAGTGTTGTGGAAGATTTTGTTTTACACGAACAAAATAGAAATTTAAAACGTGAACCACGTCTAGAAAAAATCAATGAGAAGGAACATTACGGAAAGGAACTATGGTTAATTAAAGATGAGGAGAAAGAGTTAGCGCAAGAGTTTGTGGAAAAGACAAAGAAATGGGCGGAACAGGAAGTGGTAGGAGGTCCGTCTTATTAGTCAGTTCTCCAACGTACCCGGTGCCATTTGCCACATATCCATTAATTGGGGCGGATTCATTAATAAGTAAAGAAACTGTAAGAAGTTAACCCTTTATGATCGGAATTTTGTTTCAGGCATTCGTTTTTTAAATTCCTTAATTAGTTGGTCTGGGGGTGTTTTAATCTTATACGTTGAAACACCTTGACTAGTATGAAGATATAGGAATCCAAGTGTATCTTTTTTGTTGCTTGGAAAACGATAGGATATATCAAAAACAGACTCAATTGGATAATAATCGTTTTTAGTTTGAATTCGATCTTCAAATAAACTTAATTCAAAAGAAGTTTCGACGATTCTTTTTTCTAACATCCCGATTTCTTGTGTTACTTCAATACAACGTTGTGTGGCGATAGCGTCCATATACTCAGCTCCTCTTTTTGATAAGTTAACATATTTTCAAGCAAAACTCGAATGATTATGCTGTTTAGACAGTGTACATACCGGTTAATAATGACTATAGCAATGTTAAACGAATGAGGCAAAAGTCGTAATTTTTCGAAAGGTCATTGCTTACAAATAGTGCATCTGTTAAAATAAATACACAACTTAAATCCTGAGATGTACGTATGGATGTTACTCTTTGAGCCAACACCTTAAAAAAGGGAGCTTGTCGTTGTTGATCTGCTTACATGCCTCGCTAGCTGGGGACGTATAACGATTAATGCAAAGCACCCACCTGCCTGGCAGGTTCAAAGCTTCATTTTCCTACGGCATACTCGGGATTATTATTACGAGCAGAAGTGACCTTGATGGTTGCTTTTTTATGTGTTTTTTTCTGGCAATGTGTTATGATCACAAAAGTAAAAGCTCGTTATAAAGGAGATTGATCACAAAATGTTGCACCAATTTTCACGAAATGAACTAGCGATTGGCCATGATGGTCTTGAGCGATTAAAGGGAAGTACAGTTGCTGTTCTGGGGATAGGCGGAGTAGGTTCTTTTTCTGCTGAGGCACTTGCCAGATCCGGAGTTGGAAAAATTGTACTTGTAGATAAAGATGATGTGGACATTACAAATGTTAATCGACAAATACATGCATTGATTTCGACCGTCGGACAACCAAAGGTTGATCTGATGGCAAAGCGTATAGAAGAAATAAATCCGGAATGCAAAGTTGTCTCGTTAAAAATGTTTTACACAGAGGATACTTATGAGTCTTTCTTTGACCATAAGCTAGATTTTGTTATTGATGCAAGTGATACAATTGCATATAAAATTCATCTAATCAAGGAATGCAAGAAGCGGAATATTCCACTTATTTCAAGTATGGGTGTTGCGAATAAAATGGACCCAACGCGACTACGAATCACAGATATTTCTAAAACAAGCTACGATCCGATTGCTAAGGTAATTCGAACGAGATTGCGTAAAGAAGGCATTCATAAGGGTGTTTCGGTCGTTTTTTCTGATGAGAAGCCCATTAAGATTCGTGAGGATATTCGAAAGGAAATCGTACCAGAGTCTGCTGAAGAAGTCGATTCGTAAAGCAAAAATGCCTCCTTCATCAAATGCTTTTGTACCGTCGGTTTCTGGTTTAATTATGGCGGGTCATGTGATTACTACTTTATTAGATGGAATTGAAATTAATAGACAATCATAAAAAAGCAGCAACGCCTTTTAAGGCGTCGCTGCTTTCTCTATTATTTCTCTAGTTTCTCAAGATTTCCATTTGCCTCCATCCGGAAAGCGGTTTGGTCTTCGATTGTGTCTTCAAGAATAGCCATCCGTCTTGCACGGTTCATAATTGAAATAAGTGATTGGTAATCTTCTTCAATCATACTATGTTCTTGTTTATTTCTAGCGAGCATTGTTTCTAAATCATGCAATTTAGATGCTGTTTTTTTAAGTTCAGTACGTAAACGGTCGTTTTCTGATTTTAAACTATTGGATTGCTCTGTTTGGAGCCCGAGTTGTCTTAATTGAGTAATAATCGAATCAATTGTTGTTGAACTGCTAACATTTGACTGCGTTCGATAAAACGATGGTTCTATTATGTGTGCTCGTTCAATTGTTTTTGGCTGGAAATAACTTGGTGATAGCTCACGTTTACGTTCTTTTCTTTCCCGTTTAGCTTGGTCGATGTTGGATAAATGTTTTTGTCTCACTACTGCATTCCAGCGAAACCCGCATGCTGCTGATGTTCGATTTAGTGCGTCGCCGACTTCATCAAAAGCTTTTAATTGTGTACTGCCTTCTTTAATATGATTTAGGACTGTTTCAGCTAACAGTACATCATCTTCATGGGACCATGCATCTTGTCTTATTTTCATTATCTCAACTCCTGCGATATGTCTTTGTGTTTACTTTTTCCAGTCTTGATCTTTTTTATACTAGGCTAGTAAAAATCCATTAGAGACAAGGAGATTATTTGATTGAGACCGCTGTAACAAAAGCATTGAAATTCTATTCAATAACAAGTGTTCTGGCAGGATGACAGTTTAGGAGCAGCAAAAAACGCAAGAAGAATAGGCTTACTTGCGTTTTTTGTATAAATCGGCTAATGCTTGCTCAAATTTGCCTGTTTGTTTTGGTTCGTAATAACGGTGTTTTTTAAATGAATCAGGCAAGTATTGCTGACGAACCCAAGCATCAGGAAAGTCATGAGGGTATTTATATTCTGTTCCTCTGCCTAGATTTTTGGCTCCTTGATAATGAGCATCTTTTAGATGTCGAGGTACTTCACCACTACCTCCATCTCTAAGTGCCATCAGTGCATCATCAATTGCCTTATACGCACTGTTGCTTTTCGGAGAAAGAGCTAGTTCGATGACGGCGTTAGCGAGAGGGATCCGTGCCTCCGGTAGTCCAATCCGTTCCGCTGATTCAATCGCAGAAAGGGTTCTTGAACCAGCTTGAGGATTTGCGAGACCAATGTCTTCATAGGCAATAACTAGAAGGCGTCGATGGATGCTTACAAGATCCCCTGCTTCTATTAGTCTGGCTAAGTAGTGGAGGCTTGCATTCACATCGCTTCCACGAATCGACTTTTGAAAAGCAGAGAGGACATCATAGTGAGCGTCTCCGTTTTTGTCATGTTGGATGCTTTTTTTCTGAATGCTTTGCTCTGCAGCGGAGAGAGAGACCGTTCGCACATTGTCTTTTCCTTTCAATGTGGAGAGAACGGCAAGTTCAAGAGCGTTTAGAGCGGCACGCACATCTCCGCCACAAGCAAGGGATAAGTGAGTGATGGCTTCTGGAGCAATATTAATTTTCTCATTCCCGAGACCGTTTTCTTTATCATTAATCGCACGGTGTAGTGCTTTTTCAATGTCTTCTGGTGTTAATTGCTCTAGCTCAAATATATGACACCTGCTACGAATCGCCGGATTTATGGAATGGTATGGGTTTGCTGTTGTTGCACCGATGAGTAGAAGAAGACCACTTTCTAGGTGGGGTAACAAAAAATCTTGTTTTGCTTTATCAAGTCGATGGACTTCATCAAGAATTAAGATCAAAGATCCATACATCTTCGCTTCTTCGACTGTCGTTTCCATATCTTTTTTATTGTGTACGGTTGCATTAAGCATCCGAAAATGCTGACCACTTGAACCGGCGATTGCACTGGCTATTGATGTTTTTCCAGTACCCGGTGGTCCGTAAAGCACCATAGATGATAACTGGTCAGCTTCCACCATTCTCCGCAAAAGCTTTCCCTCATCAAGAAGGCTGTGCTGACCAATAACATCATCAATTGATGTTGGGCGCATCCGGAATGCTAACGGTTGTCTTTTCATTAAATATCCCTCCTGGTCGGTGATGCTCTTCGTAGTGTAGCGCACGATGGGACTACTTGTCCAAACTTAAAACAAGCCTGAATTTCTATCAATCCGGTATGAAAACATGCTATAATGTCAAATGATTATATAATGGTGGATTTAGTAAGGTATAGTGATGAATGAAATGACTAAGTGTGTTTTTTAATAGCGAAAGCGAGAGAAAAACATGCTTGATTAAAAAGGAGAATGACTTATGAAAATTTCAACAAAAGGGCGCTACGGACTAACAATTATGATGGCGCTTGCCAAGAAAACAGGCGAGGGACCTGTTTCCTTGAAATCAATCGCTAAGGAATATACTATCAGAGCACTATTTAGAACAATTAATTGCACCTCTTCGAAACGCAATGCTTGTAAAAAGTGTCCGTGGCGCATACGGTGGTTATATGTTGGCAAAGGATGCAGAGGCGATTACTGCGGGCGACATCATTCGTGTACTGGAAGGTCCGATTAGTCCTGTAGAAGTGCTGGAAGATGAGGAGCTGCTAAGCGCGATTTATGGATTAAAATTCGTGATGCAGTGAAAGATGTATTAGATAAAACAACACTTGCTGACTTGGCGAATTTTAAAGAAGAAGGCGAGCAAGATTACTATATGTTTTACATTTAAAGGAACGATGGAAGGTGCGGTTTATGGAACAAATTTATCTTGACCATGCTGCAACGTCTCTTTTGCACCCGGCGGCGCTTGACGCGATGCTACCTTATTTCGCGGAGGATTTTGGCAATCCCTCAAGCACACATCATTATGGAAGGGTTGCCAGGCAAGGGTTAACGGAAGCTCGTAAGACAATTGCAGCTTACTTGCAAGCAACTGAACATGAGGTGTTGTTTACAAGTGGTGGTACAGAAGCAAATAATTTGGCTTTAATTGGATATGCGCGGGCGAATAAAGAAAAAGGGACGCACATTATTACGACCGAGATCGAACATCATGCCGTTTTGCATACATTAGATCAATTAAAGTCAGAAGGATTTTTAGTAACAAAACTGAAAGTGAACGAAGAGGGACTTGTCTCTACTGAGGACGTTCGTAGCGCGTTAACGGACAAGACGATCATTGTTTCTGTAATGTATGGAAACAATGAGGTTGGAGTCGTACAACCTATTGAAGAAATAGGAGAAGTTCTATTAGGTCATCAAGCCGTTTTTCATACAGATGCAGTTCAAGCAGCAGGACTCTTGTCACTTGACGTCGAAGCCCTGAATGTTGACATGATGTCTGTTGCTAGTCATAAATTGAATGGACCAAAAGGTGTTGGATGTTTATATGTTCGGGACGGATTGAAACTTTCACCATTATTATTTGGTGGTGAACAGGAAAGAAAACGTCGCGCAGGGACAGAAAACGTACCGGGAGCCGTTGGTTTTGCAAAAGCATTGTCAATTGCAAACGAGAACCGTGAACAACGTATTTCTGATTATATGCGTTATCGGGAGATTTTTCATTCCATAATGAAACGTCACGACATTCGTGTATCAGAAAATGGCTCAGAGGTTTTGCGGTTGCCTCATATACTAAACGTTTGTTTCGAAGGGATTCATACAGATCAATTATTGATGAAGCTCGATTTACTTGGTATTGCTGCATCTGGAGGGTCAGCTTGTACAGCAGGTGCCCATGTTCCTTCCCATGTTATTAATGCGATGTATGGGTCAGGAAGTAAACAGCTTCAAGAAGCTGTTCGTTTTAGTTTTGGAATTTCAAATACAGAAGATGAAGTAAGGCGTGCATTTGAACAGATCGCGTTATCTGTTAAAGATGAAAGTGAACGCAGCGAGTTTATTGTATAAGGTTACTTGCAAGGAAAGTGGGGAACACAAATGAAAAAAAAACCAGAAGATACACGTGTAGTAGTAGGGATGTCTGGCGGCGTTGACTCTTCTGTTACAGCACTACTATTAAAAGAACAAGGCTATGACGTGATCGGGATTTTTATGAAAAACTGGGACGACACAAATGATGCTGGCTTTTGTTCAGCAACTGAGGATTATGAAGACGTAGAGCGAGTCGCTCAACAACTGGGTATTCCGTATTATTCTGTTAACTTTGAAAAACAATATTGGGATAAAGTATTTACTTATTTCTTAGATGAATATAAAGCTGGGCGAACACCTAACCCTGATGTTATGTGCAACAAGGAGATTAAATTTAAAGCATTTTTAAATCACGCTATCTCGCTTGGAGCTGACTATGTGGCAACAGGGCATTATGCACAGTTAGAAGAAGTAAACGGTGAATTCCGCCTCATTAAAGGCAATGACACAAATAAAGATCAGACGTATTTTTTGAACGCTCTTAGCCAAAAACAACTCTCTAAAGTAATGTTTCCACTAGGTCACTTACCAAAATCAGAGGTGCGTAAATTAGCCTCAGAAGCTGAACTTGCCACTGCAACTAAAAAAGACAGCACAGGGATTTGTTTTATTGGAGAACGGGATTTCAAGGAGTTTTTACAAACATTTCTCCCTGCTCAACCTGGTAATATGGAAACAACCGATGGCATAGTGAAAGGGCAGCACGATGGCTTAATGTACTACACGTTAGGACAACGTCAAGGTCTTGGAATTGGTGGTGCGGGTGAGCCTTGGTTTGTTATCGACAAAGATCTTGATCGTAATGTTCTTATTGTTGGACAAGGTTATCATCATCAGGGCTCTATTCAGAAGCATTGCAAGCAGTTGACATGAACTGGATCTTGAATACTCCTCGTACTGAACCATTTACATGTAAAGCAAAATTCCGTTACCGTCAAGAAGATCAAGATGTAACGGTAATACCTGGTCAAGATAGAAAAGCGTATATTAAATTTCATGATGCGCAGCGCGCAATTACGCCTGGCCAAGCAGTCGTTCTATATGAAGGCAACCGTTGCATTGGCGGGGGAACAATTGATGAAGTGGTGCGGGAAAATGCCTAATTGGTGTTTTCCTTTTTAAATGAGGAGGAATCATAGTGGATAATCAAAAAGGTATTGAACTTATGCGTGAAGGAAAGTATGAAGAAGCTGCACAAGAATTTACAGCATACATTGAAGAGTTTCCAAAAGAAGCGACTGGTTATATTAATATGGCCAATTTGCTAAGTTTACTTGGTGATTTTGAACGGGCAAAATTGTTTTTTACAAGAGCAATTGAATTAAATGATAAGGCAATTGCTGCTCATTATGGAATCGGTACAGTTTATTATCAAGAAGAGGCATTCCAGCAAGCAATAAAAGCATTTGTCGAAGCTGCCAAACAAGGAATGGATGAAGCCGATTTATTTTACATGCTTGGAATGAGCCACTATCAGCAAGGAGCGCTTGCACATGCACAAGCAAATTTAAGTCGAGCTGTTGAACTTAACCCATCAGACAGTGAGATAAATTTTCAATACGGACTTTGTTTAGCACAGCTCGAACAATTGGAGGAAGCACAGGTTTATTTGGAAAAAACAATCGAACTTGAACCAAGTCATGCTGATGCTTATTACAATTTAGGTGTTATCCATGCAGGTAATAATAAGGCGGAAGCTGCTCTTACATCATTTAATGCTGCCCTTTCTCATCAACCCGACCACTTGCTGGCTGGGAATGGCAAACGGGTGGTTGAAGAAGCTATAAATAAAGGGTGAGCGAAATGGAGACTGACGAAATTCAAGGCTTCATTAAAGGGAAAGTAACAAACGTATTGTTTCGCAATGATGAGAATGATTATACAGTTTCAACTGTTCGGATTGAGAAGAGCAACGAACCAGTTGAGTCAAATAAGATTACGATCATTGGTCATCTGCCAGAGCTAGAACTTGAAGAGACATACCTATTTTTTGGTCAAATGACTGCCCATCCTCGATTTGGAGAGCAATACAGAGTAGACACGTTTAGACGGGAACTACCACAAACAAAAAGTGGTATTAGTCGATTCTTAGCTAGTGACCGTTTTCCTGGTGTCGGGAAAAAAACAGCTGAAGCCATCGTAGAAACTCTAGGTGAGAGAGCGATCTCTGCAATTATTGAAGATCGCGATGTTTTAAAAAAAAATTCCTAAGTTGAAACGAGAAACTGCAGATATGCTTTATAATCAATTATTGGAACAGCAAGGGGCAGAACAAGTCATTATACAATTGTCACAATATGGTTTCGGAACTGAATTGTCAATGAGTGTATATAGAGTGTATAAGCTACAAGCATTAGATATTATTCGGACGAACCCTTATTTGCTTATTCAAGATGTAGAAGGTGTTGGTTCCGGAGAGCAGATCAACTTGGAGCTGCTATTGGGCTAACTGGAAGTCACCCAGAGCGTATGCGTGCAGGTTTATTGTATTTAATAAATGAGTTAAGTATTCAAGAAGGGCATCTTTATTTACTTACTGCATTTTTGACGAGAGAAGCAAGCGCTCTTTTATCTAGTCCACGAGAAAAATCGATGAGACGTTGTTGATTGAGACAATTTCACAAATGAATGAAGAAGGCTTGTTAGTGAAAGAAGAGGATCGTGTCTATTTAAAATCGCTTTTTTATGCTGAAAAAGGAATAGCGACAAATATTAGACGCGTAATGACTCAAAAAATAAAGCAAGAATTCCCTCGTGCTGAAGTTGAGAAAACGTTAGGAAACTTAGAAGAAAGCCAAGGTGTAACGTATTCTGCTACACAAAAGGAAGCAATACAAACTGCGCTTGAGTCTCCGTTGCTGCTTCTAACAGGAGGACCTGGTACAGGAAAAACGACTGTAATTAAAGGAATTGTTGAAGCCTACGCTTCACTCCATGGTTTGTCTCTTGATTTAGGAGAGTACAATAAATCCAAGCCCTTGCCACTAAAACTTGCGGCTCCTACGGGGAGAGCAGCGAAACGGATGGCTGAAGCAACTGAGTTGCCTGCAAGTACAATTCATAGCTTACTCGGTTGGAAAGGGAGCGCGACAGGTTTTGAAAAGGGAGACCATGAACAACTTGAAGGTGAATTGCTAATTGTTGATGAAATGTCAATGGTTGATGCTTGGGTTGCAAACCAATTGTTCAAAGCAATTCCAAAGGGGATGCAAGTTGTTCTTGTTGGAGATGAAAATCAACTCCCTTCTGTTGGGCCAGGGCAAGTTCTTCGTGACTTGTTAGAAGCAGGTATAATGCCAACCGTGCAGTTAAAGGACATCTATCGCCAAGCTGAAGGCTCATCGATTATTGAATTGGCTCATGCAATGAAAGACGGTCAATTGCCAGCTGATTTTACGGAAAAAAAAGCTGACCGGCGTTTCTTTCCGTGTTCTCTTTCGCAAGTACAAACAGCGGTGTGGCAAATTTGTGAGAATGCAATAAAAAAAGGGTATAGTGCCAGAGAAATTCAAGTACTTGCTCCGATGTATAGAGGACAAGCAGGCATAAACGAATTAAATGGAATGTTACAGTCCCTCTTTAATCCTCAAAAAGAAGAGCGACGTGAAATGCCTTTTGGAGATATTGTTTTTCGAAAAGGTGATATGGTACTCCAGTTAGTCAATAACACAGAAGAAGGCGTGTATAATGGCGATAGAGGTGAGATTGTCGCTATTTTTTACGCAAAAGAAACAACAGATAAAAAGGATCAGCTTGTTGTTTCGTTTGATGGTTTGGAAATTACTTATGAGAAAAAGGATTTTTCACAATTGACTCATGCTTATTGCTCATCTATTCATAAAGCACAGGGAAGCGAATTTCCTATTGTAGTAATGCCGGTTATTTCTAGCTATCGTCGGATGCTTAGGCGGAATTTATTATATACTGGCATTACAAGAGCAAAGCAATTTTTACTCCTTTGCGGCGATTTGAAGACATTTGAATATGCCATTAGCCATGCAGATGAAAATCGTCATTCTAAATTACAAGAGCGCCTGAAAGAATGGAGTGAGCGTACTGGTAACGTTCCCCGGGCATATTGAAGTGCTGTGCTGCACACATTAAGCTTGTTCGGAAGGGTGGTGCAACTTTTGCGAACGATGCAAGCATTAATGGGGTTGCCGATAATTGCGTGCTCAAATGGTGAAGAACTAGGACGAGTAGTTGATGGATTGTTTGATGGGAAAATGGTTGAAGGATTATCCATTAAACAACCCAAATGGTTTACACACCATATGTTTTTACCAATATCGGCTATTCTGGAAGCAGGACAGGCGGCAATTATGGTTGCGGATTCGTCTGCATTGCAACACGTTGCCGAAAAGCACAAACAGCTATATCCAATATGCACGAGCCGCAGACGCTTCAAAGGCAAGCCATTACTATCCAATGAAGGAGACATTTTAGGCCTTGTAGAAGATGTATATTTCTGCGTCGAAATGGGCACGATCATAGGGTATGAAGTGACAGATGGTTGGCTAGTCGACTTAAAAGAAGGTCGTAAAATCGTAAAAGGCGAAGACTTGGTCATTAGCAAAGAAAGAGCCATACTGTCTCTGTAAAAGGAGGCACCTATGATGCGTTGTCCAAACTGCGAGCGCAAAGACATTGGAAAGATTGGTTCAAACCAGTATTATTGCTGGAATTGCTTTATTGAGATGAGTCTAATTAAAGGAACACTTCAACTTCATCAAGTTGAAGAAGATGGATCTTTAAGCTCTCTTGATGATTTATTTGAAGAAGATGTGCGCCGTGTAAACATGTAGTGAATCGAGGTGAGTCTCTTGCGGAAAACAATTGCCCCGCTTATGGTCATCGGTTTAGGAGCAGCATGGTATTCAATGAATGATAGAAAAACGAAAAAGAAAGTGCATTCCTTTTTTGAACCATTAATGGATGCTGACAATAAGCTCATGAACACACGCACATGGAAAAAAACAAAAAAGAAAGTGAAGCGCTTATTTGATTAAGCGTTCTAAAAACGGCCATTGGCCGTTTTTTTTGTTTAACGATTGAGTCTACTGCATAAGCTAACGATGACAGAGAGGGGCTCGGATGAAGATGAAGCGTGAGCGTTTACAGCTAGACGTATTAAAATGGACAAAATGGTTATTAATGATCATTTTTTCATGTTGTTGTTTTATGCATTATCTTTTTTAAAGCCGGTTTGGGACATTGCATTAACATTGATATGGCCAATTGTTGTCGCTTGTGTAGCAGCGTATTTGCTTCATCCAATCATTGAAAAACTTGTTCATCTAGGACTATCTCGTGGAATAGCGACATTTGGGTTGTTTTTTTTCTTTATAGCGGCTATAGTCGTTTCTTTACTGTTTGGTGTGCCTGCATTAATGAAGCAAGTAAATGAAGCGATGGAAGTGTTACCAGAACACCTTGGTTTAATTAAACAAACCATTTTTTCAATACAACAATCGGCTGAATCATTACCTGACCCACTTGGGGATCATGTATCAGAATGGAGTGGTCGGGTTGAATCATTTGCTGCAAAGGGACTCGATCAACTCGAGAAAGTAATTCTCGCTTCAATTCGATCGTTAATGACGTGGGTCATTGTGCCATTTCTTGTTTTTTATCTTTTAAAGGATTATACCCTGTTGCAACGAGTTGGCTACTACTTAACACCTAGATCGTGGCGCAAAAAAGCCTTGCGCTACTTGCATGATGTTGATCACACTTTTGGTTCATACATACGAGGTCAGCTTTTAGTGGCACTCTGCGTAGGAGGGTTATCAACAATTGTCTTTTGGCTTTTGGGAGTACCTTACCCAATTGTATTAGGTCTATTTGTAGGTGCGACTGATTTGATTCCATACTTCGGAGCGTTTATAGGAGCTATTCCCGCAGTGGGGGCGGCGTTGCTGGAATCAACCACTTTAGGTATTTATACTGCCATTTCCTTAATTGTTATTCAACAAATTGAAGGAAATGTGTTATCACCACTAATTGTGGGGAGGACAGTTCATCTACACCCAGTATTTATTATCCTTGCATTGCTAATTGGTGTTGAAAGTGCTGGAGTGATCGGATTGTTAATAGCAGTACCCCTCGCTGCAATTATTAAAGTGACGGTGCTCCATATACGTCAATTAGTCAAAGGTGACATTGAGTTTGATTGACATTTAGGCGATCGAACGCTATAATCGTCGTGAATAGAAGATCGTAAGGAAAGATTGCTAAATACTATGAAAGAACGAGTACGCATTAAACCGTTTAAAAGAGAATTGCTTTCTAGGCTGGAAAAAG